>JAJPJO010000212.1 GCA_021324135.1 Pseudomonadota bacterium | reverse complement strand
TCGAGTCGACCGCCGGTAGCGATGAATAAAGTTGCTCCCATGATCCACGGCGCTAAGCCGCAAATGAATAAGTAATCGAATGGTGCTGAAACAATCCATTTTCGTCTGGTTCTGTACCCGCAACTTGGCGCAGTTGATTTAAATTCATGCAGGAAAGTGAACAGCCATTGCAACGGTTGCGGTCGCAAGGACAGCTGTCGTAGTCTTTGCAGTCGGTGCGGCGCAGTGCGCGAGTCCGCACAACTGGAGATTGTCGCGGGCGATGAAGTATGCATGGTTTGTTTCCTGGTAACGCCGCTATTTTGCTCGGGCTGCTGCGGTTTCTCCATGGGGTTTTTCCTGGAAATTCACATTAACTTTCTTCGGCGCAAAGGCAGTGAAGGTTGGTATCTGAAGCGCTGATGGCACTGCGCAAGCGCGGCGGTGCTACTCTGCAAATTGAAAAATCAATTGGTCGACCATTGTTCGACCGATCTGTAGCAAAGGGGGGTCCGATGCGAAAGAGTTTTGTGTTGGCTGCGCTGGCTTCGATCACGCTGGCAAGCACTCAGCCTGCATTTTGCCGTTACGAATTGGCGCTCGACGCAGATCCGCAGCCGTTACAACACGATCAGACCAGTTTATCAAAACCAGTTGAAGGGCCGGATCTCAGACTGAAAATGCCGAACAAACATCCGCGTTTGGTAGTGGCGCTTGGTGGTGGGGGCTGTAAAGCCGTCGCCGAGATTGGCGTTTTGCGGAGCTTGGAGAAAAACCACATCCCGATTGATGGTATCGTCGGAAGCAGTATGGGCGCGACGATAGGGGCGCTCTATTGTTCGGGTATGCCTCTGGATGATATAGAGAAGCTCTTCTTGAGCGGGGCTATTCCCAAGTCTTTGAGCGATCACGTTCGCTTGAAAGTGATGCTGCAACCTTTCACAGCGGTGGCACATTTGGTGCTACCGAAACCGTATGCGGGCTTGACCAGCGGGACCGAGTTTCATCATCTTCTTGAGAAGAATTTGCCGCCCACATTTAGCGATCTGAAGATTCCATTTGCCGCGGTGGCTACGGACATCACCGATGGGCGCACCACCGTTTTGTCGGAAGGTAATCTGCCGCGCGCAATCCTGGCGAGCAATACCGTTCCTCCCTTGTACCGTCCGGTGCTCATCAACGGAACGCTTTACGTAGATGGTGGCATCAAGGCCAATATGCCGGCGCGCATCGCGCAAACTAAGATGGATGCGGACGTCGTCGTCGGCGTGGCAGTGGATACCGCTATCAAACGCGAGCCGAACGAAAAGTATAAGAAGCTAAAAAATGTGATTGGTCGAGTTACCGATATCATTCTCGCTGAAGTAGATGCTCAGCAGGCGAAGAACACCGATATCTTCATCTATCCGAACGCGGATGACATTCCTTTGATCTGCAATAAGAAAGAGCTGATGGAGCGTGGCGTGATCCGCGGACAGGTAGCTGCCGATCAGAAGATCCCGGCCATTCTCAGCCAACTTGGAAATATGCAAACGGCTGCCACCGAGGACAGTGCCAAAACTCCCAGGTAGTTGTGACAAATACAACAAAGGTCAACAAAACTGTCTCTGCGAAAACGCGAAAGCGCAGACCGGCGAGCATGCTGAGGCGCCTCATCACTAGGGTTCTGGCGGCTGTCGCGATTCTTGTGGTGGTATTGGGGGTGGTATTATTCGTTCCGCCAATTCGCGATCGTTTTTTTGTTATGAATTTATGGCCGTGGCATATCAGCGGCGAGGTCACGGGTGCGGACATAAGGGCTGTAGAGGCTGTATCCAAGCCAGGCGACGTCATTATTGAAACGAACTGGCATTACTGGCAATGGGTGACGTTGTGCAGAATCTGCACGGGCAGCACCTGGGTTCATGCCTCTCTGGTTGATGAACGCGGACGCCTTCTTACTGTCGCCGGAAGCGTCAAGAATCTGCCGATGGACATCTATCTTCAATGGCGCAGCACGCGCCTGGCTGTAATTCGTCCTCCATATGCAAACCATGAAGCCGCGCAAAAGGCAATCAGTCATGCTCGCTCCAAGCTAGGCCATGCCTATGATCCATCTTTCAACGATCAAGATGGAAACTGTACAGGACTGGTCGCGGACTCGCTGCACGCTGCAGGAATCGAGGTTCCCAGCATAACAAAGTTAGGACATCGCATCTTTCCAGCTTCGGCGTTTTTCAGAATTCGAAACGCTCAAGTTGTCTGGACATCCGGAACAAAACAGTAAAAACGGCCTGAGAGCTCTTCTAGCTCAGAGCACTGATCCGCGACTCTTGCGATAACTGCGCGGCTGCACGTGCCAGGGCTTGCGTTGCTCCATCGATCAAATTTTCATTCATCGCTGTCGATATGTTCATGAAGCCGCGAGGCGCGAAATAAATTCCTTCCTTCAATGCCATGAGATGAAATTTTGAAAGCAATGACGCAGGCAGATTCAGCTGCAGGAGCGATCCGCAACCGTTGACCGTTCCGTCTAGTCTATGCTCCGCGAACACTTCGCTTAAATTCTTCTGCAATTTTGCCCCAAGCGAATTGATGCGCGTTATTTCCTTTTCCGTCAGAAGATCGAGTGAAACGCAGCCTGCCGCCATGGTCAACAAATTGCCGTTGAATGTGCCTGAATGCGAAATGAAATTTGGTTTCGTCGGGTCGAACAGATCCATTATGTCTTTGCGCCCGCCGAGAGCTCCGACCGGCAGCCCGCCTCCGATGATTTTTCCCAGAGCTGTTATATCTGCCTTAACTCCGATAACCGACTGATATCCACGCAGGGCAAGGCGAGCTGTAATAATCTCATCAAGAACAAGCAATGCCTGGTGTTTGTCAGCTAGTTTGCGAGCCGTTTTGAAAAACTCATGAGAGCCTGTTACGATTCCACCCGCCCCAAGCACAGGTTCGAGCACGATGGCGGCAATCTGCTTTCCATGAGCCTCCATGATCTGCTCGAGACTTTTTGAATCATTGTATTTGACAAAGTGAACGAGTTCTTTTATTGATTCCGGAATCCCGGACACAGATTGCATCGAACTTGCGCACACTTGATCCCAGGAGCCATGATAGCCGCCCTCTGCCATAACGATGTGCTCGCGACCCGTGAATGCGCGCGCCGCTCTCACTGCCACCATGATTGCTTCTGTCCCGGAATTTGTGAATCGCAGTTTTTCGATTGTCTTGATTCGGTCGCAGATGCGCTCGGCGAGTTCCGCTTGCACAGCGCTCGGCGATGAGAAGATTATGCCGCGCGCTGCTTGATCGCTGATTGCTTTCAATATTGCAGGATGACTATGTCCATGAACGAGCGATGCATAATTGTTGAGGAAATCAATGAATTCATTGCCGTCCGCATCCCAGATTTTGTAGCCATCACCACGCTCAATGGCTAGCGGAAACGGTTTGTAGAAAACAGAACTCCGAGTGTTCCCTCCAGGCATGCTGCGCTCGAGACGTTGCGTCAGCTCGCGAGAATGCTTGCTTTCGAAAGGATATTCCTGCATCATCAACTCCTCGCCTCTGCATTCCAATACTTCATGTCGCCGAGTCATCATTATCATCGGAAACGGTGCTATGATAACCGCTTTAATATACACACGTCACAGTACGGCCACATCGATCAAAAAGTAATGTAGACATGAACGAACAATTGTCGCTGAGCCACATCGCTATTCCAGCTGAAGATCCCGAGAAGCTGCGCAAATGGTATTGCGACAATTTGAAATTGAAGGCGCACGGAAGCCACTTATGGAGTGGCGGAAGCGTCATCGCAATCATAAAAGGCAAGCCTCTTCCCAATGACGATTGGCATTTCGGCTTCAGACTGTCAAGCAAAGCAGCGCTGCGAGAGTGGCTGCAGCACTTCCAGGAGTTGGGCATTCAAGTCAATGGACCAAACGGCAGCGAGCGTTACGAAAGCTTTTACGTTCGCGATCCCGAAGGCAATGACATTGAATTTTTCTTTGAAGAACCGCCTGAAGGTTAACCAGAACGCATAATTTCAACTTCAGCTCCACCCGCTTTTCGATTGAGAAGTTTGCGCAACTCGGGCATCTTGTCCAGTTCCGGATCATTCTTGATGATACCAATTGCGGTATTGCGCGCCTCCTCGAGAATGCGTGCGTCCTTTACGAGGTCGGCAAGGATCAGATCCGGTAGACCGCTCTGCCGGAAACCGAGAAACTCACCTGGGCCGCGGATTTCCAGGTCCTTTTCGGCGACGACGAAACCATCATTCGTCTGCGTCATGATTTCGAGTCGTTCGCGCACCGTCGCGCTCTTCATGTCGGATACGAGAAAACAATACGATTGTTCGGCGCCACGACCGACGCGCCCGCGCAGCTGGTGCAGCTGTGCCAGTCCGAAGCGATCGGCATTCTCGATCACCATGACCGATGCGTTCGGTACGTCTACGCCTACTTCGATGACGGTAGTCGAAACAAGCACATTGAATTCTTCTTTGCGGAACTGGTCCATGACCTCGTCCTTCTCTTGCGGCTTGAGTTTGCCGTGCATGAGACCGAACTTGAGAGTGACGGTCGCACCATCTGCGGTGCTAATCTCTTTGCCCTCATATTTCTTCTGCAGGTTCTCAAACTCCTTAGTCGCCGCTTTTGCCGAAAGGCTTTCGGACTCTTCAATCAAAGGAAAGACGACATAAACCTGTCGTCCCTTCGCCACCTCTTTCTCAATGAAATTCCAGAGCTCCGTCTTTTGCCCAGGTCGGGCAATTTTAGTGATCACGGGCTTTCTGCCTGGCGGCAGCTCATCGATTTCCGAAACATCCAGATCGCCGTGCATGGTCATGGCCAGCGTTCGCGGTATGGGTGTGGCAGTCATGGTCAACAACTCGGGGCTCTGGCTCTTTGCCTTCAACCGCGCCCTTTGCTTTACACCAAAACGGTGTTGTTCATCGATGATAATCAATCCCAGCTTATGAAACTCGACGTCATCTTCGAGAAGCGCGTGGGTTCCTATTGCAATGTGGATTTGACCGCCGAGGAGCTGTTGCCTTATCTCGCGCCGTTCTTTCACGCCTTGTTTGCCAAGCACAAGCGCGCAGCGCAACCCCAACGATGTAACCAGCTTCTGGAACTGCCTGTAGTGCTGTTCGGCTAGTATCTCAGTTGGTGCCATTACAGCCGCCTGAAACCCATTCTCGATCGCAACCAAACACGACAAGAGCGCCACAACCGTTTTCCCCGAGCCTACATCGCCCTGGATAAGTCTGTGCATCGGTTTGGGTGAGCCGAGATCGCGGGTTATCTCAGCGAACACTCGTTCCTGCGCACCCGTCAATTTGAAAGGCAGGTTGTCGATCAACTCGCGAACAAGCCCCTCTTCGGAGTATTTCAGCGCCAGAGCGCTCTCTGTGCAATCTAATTTATAACGCCTGTGAGCGAGCTGAAGCTGGATAGCAAACAGCTCGTCGAAGACCAGCCTGCGTCTGGCATGGTCTTTGCTTTCCACGCTCTCGGGGAAATGAATGGCGCGCAACGCCTCGGTTAATTCCATCAACTCGAGTTCGCTGCGAAGAGCACCAGGCAAATGATCGACGAGTCCGTTGCCATAAGATTCAAGCGCGTTGTGAATGATGGTTCGCAAATATCGTAGCGAAAGCCCGTCGGTGAGCGGATATACAGGAACAAGCCTGCCGGCGTGCAGGCTGCCGGTATCCCCTTCCTCTCCATCGGAAACCAAACCAAGAATCTCGACCTCGGCGTTCTTCAGAGAGAATTTATTGGTATAACTGTCCCGCTCCACGATGCCGGAAGCCAGGACTTGAGCACCTTTCGGATACTGATTCTTGTAGCGATCGAGAAGATATTTGTTCGATTTACCTCCTACGAACCTCGTGATCGTGACACTACCGGTGCTATCAGAGATGACAATCGTGAGAACGGACACGTTTCGATTTCTCGATTGAAACGCGCTAACCGAGCGGATAAATCCAAAGATGCTGACCTCTTGACCCTCCTTGAGATCACGGATAAGAAGACGGTTTTGAAAATCGAGGTGCCGCCGCGGGTAGTGGCGCAGCAAGTCGGCCACCGTGTTTACTCCAATGCGCGAGAGCATCTCTGCCATCTTCGGCCCAACGCCTTTGACAAACTGAACCGGCACCTCTTCCGGATCTTTCACATTGGGGTGACGCGCCGCGTCAGGCTTGGAACTCGTGGGCGGTTTCACCGCACCCTGAGGCAACGGCCCTTTCACGCCACTCTGCGGCAACGACCCGTTCGCGCCACTCTGCGGCAACGGCCCTTTCACGCTACCGAGGGCGCCTGGATGCCCAGCCCCAGGAGCCACGGGCAATTCACGGTCGGTATGCCGTGTGGGCTGTTCTTGCGGTCGAGCAGGCTGTGTCTTATGAGAGTCTTCAGGCACCGAACGACGGTTCATGAGATTGTTGTCTCGCTCGGTATTCTCAGATTGATTTGTATAAGC
>JAJPJO010000018.1 GCA_021324135.1 Pseudomonadota bacterium | reverse complement strand
TACTTCCCACTCTATATCGCTGGTTCGAAGCACGGCGCGAAGAGGTGGAGATCTAGGTGAATCTATGAAAGAGATCAAAGCGATTATCCAGCCGTTCATGCTCTCCAAAGTGGTCGAAGCACTGAAGGAGATCGAAGAGTTACCAGGTGTAACCGTATCCGATGTGCGCGGCTTTGGCCGCGCACGCGGCGTCGGTTCGCCGCATCCTGTGCTCGATGAAGGAGTCGAGTATGTAAAAAAAGCGAAGTTGGAAATTGTAGTTCCTGATCGGCTAGTCGAGCGAGTTCTGCGGATCATCGTGGACAAGGCTCATACCGGCAATCCGGGTGACGGAAAAATCTTTGTACTTCCCGTTTTCGAAGTGATGAAGATTCGCTCCGGAGAGCGTGGCGAAGCCGCCATTTAGGACCGAGTAGTGGTTTGGCTCAAGGTTTGGAGATCACTATGACGATTATTGATCACACCCATACAGGAGATGTGGATTTCTCCGATGAGACAGTTATAGTCAGCGGCACGATCAAGGGTAACGTGACCGTTTGCAAAGGAACTTTGTTAGACCTGCGAGGAGCAATTGAAGGCGATCTCGTGGTGCGTATGGGAGCAGCCGCCTGGGTGCGAGGCAGGGTTTCCGGAAATGCAGTTAATACCGGAGGGACGCTAAACATCAGTGGCACAGTAAGCGGAGACGTCGTTTTTGAAATGGGACTAGTGGCTTATTTTGAGGGCGCATCGGTCAACGGCCGCCTAATGCCCCCATCCCAATTGAACTGAGGATTCATGACTGCCAGACTGTTCGTTTCTTTGCAGATTTGCTTTCTGCTAATCACCGGTGTGATCTGTGATGCACAACTATCGGTCGAGAGCGGCGTCCAGCAACAAATAGTTGCTAGGAGTTTCAAGGCCGTTGCGAGGCAGGGAGATAACAGCCTGATCAAGTCGAATGTGGACTTGGTTTTTCTGCCCGTTACGATCACCGATCAGAACAATCGGTACGTAACTGGCCTGCGGAAGGAAGATTTCAGAGTATTCGAAGGCAAGAATGAGCAAGCCGTAGAACACTTCTCCATCGAGGATACACCAATCTCTATTGGTGTGATCTTCGATGCAAGCGGCAGCATGAGCCAGAACATTGAGCTTGGCCGACAAGCAATAAAGAAGTTTATTGCTGCTTCCAAACCTCAAGACGAGTTCTTTCTCGTCGCGGTGAACAATCGTCCCAGGCTGTTAGTGGATTTCACAGATTCTGTCGATGTCGTCCAAAACGAGATCGTGGATGCGACTCCCAGAGGTACGACGGCCTTACTGGATGCAGTTTACTTGGGTTTAAATCAAATGAAGAGAGCCAAGTACCAGCGGAGGGTCTTGCTCGTCATCTCGGATGGCAAAGACAACCACAGCCGCTACACCTTGCCGGAATTGACTGCACTTCTCAAAGAAACTGACATTCAGGTTTACGCAATCGGTGTCGTCGATGGAGTAATCAAGTCTAAAGTCAACCGGCAGGGACAGAGCCTATTGGCGAGACTTACCGACATAACCGGGGGACGCACCTTTCCTAACCAAAATCCGAAGGTGATCGACGAGACTGCCGCTGAACTCGGAAACGAGCTGAGAAACCAATACTTGTTGGCCTATCACCCCAAGGACCTGCCTCGGGACGGCAGGTGGAGGAAAGTCCGGATTCAAGTGAAAGCCGCAGAAGAATTGAAACGGCTTCGCGTATATGCCAAGCAAGGCTATTACGCCCCGATGCAGTGAGAGAACGATCATGTGTGCTGATTTAAACACTAGGCCATTTGCATTCATCAGGCACGCATGGCATGGAGGAGAAGTTGGCTGAACAGAGGATTGAGAACAGTGCACCGAGTGAAGTCCGCAAGAGCGAAGCAGAACCACGGTATGTCCTATGTGATTTTCGCGTTGCGGGCATGGATTGTGCCAGTTGCGCAGACGTAATTCGGCACGCTTTGCAGAGGCTGGAAGGGGTAAAAGACGTCAAGGTGGACGTGGTTGGTGGAAAGGTGCAGGTGGCATATGTAAACGAGTTGTTATCTCGCAACGATCTCGCGAATGCAATCCGGCGCATTGGCTACAGGGTCGAGGATAAAAAGGTGGCGTCGGCAGCCTTCATTGTGGAAGGGATGGATTGTGCCGATGAAGTCCGCCAGATTGAGGACAAACTCGGTGGCATTCCCGGCGTGACAAAGCTCCAATTTGATCTCATGCGTAGTCGCCTGGTTGTAGAAGGAAGTATCGCCCCATCCGAGGTGGAGCGAGTCGTAAGGCAGCTCGGAATGCGAGTGCGTCGAGAGGGAGAGCCGGTTCGACAAGTCGGCTTCTGGGAAAAACGCGGTCGTTTGGTTACGACTGTCTTGTCCGGTTTGTTCCTGTGTGCGGGTGGCTTGTCCATTCTGGCAGGTGTACCGCGTTCCATAGTCGTTCCGATGCTGGCAGCATCGTCATTTGCTGGAGGGTGGTTCATTGCTCCACGCGGTTTCAAAGCTGCCAGAAACGGCGCGCTCGACATGAACTTCCTCATGACGATCGCCGCGATAGGCGCAGCAGCAATCGGCGAATGGGGAGAAGGCGCTTCGGCCATGTTCCTGTTCTCCGTCGCGCAGATGCTTGAAGTCTATTCAATGGACCGGGCGAGAAACGCAATCAAGGCGCTGATGAGCTTGTCGCCGCCTGAAGCGACTGTCAGACGAAATGGCGGAGAGAGCGTTGTGCTGGTCCAGGATGTTGGGCTTGAGGAGACGATCATCATCAGGCCTGGTCAGCGCGTTCCTCTCGACGGAGTTGTTACGTCCGGTGTCTCCGCAGTCAATCAGTCGCCTATTACCGGCGAATCCATCCCGGTGGACAAACAACCGGGCGCAGATGTCTTCGCGGGCTCGATCAACGTAAACGGACTGCTCGAAGTTCGTGTTACGAAATTTGTGGAGGATACAACTCTTGCACGGATCACCCATGCCGTTGAAGAAGCCCAGGCATCCCGCGCACCTTCCCAGACATTCGTTGACCGCTTTTCCCGCGTGTACACACCTGCCGTGGTGGTTGGGGCTGTCGTAGTAGCCATTGCCCCACCTCTGGTCGGATTTGGCGATTGGGGTATGTGGTTTACCAGGGCCTTGACCATGCTGGTGATTGCTTGCCCTTGCGCGCTGGTGATCTCGACTCCCGTCTCGATTGTGAGCGGGCTTGCCGCTGCAGCGCGTGGTGGCGTGTTGATTAAGGGTGGCATCCATCTGGAGAACTTCGGACGGACTGCCACCATTGCTTTCGACAAGACGGGCACGTTGACGCGAGGCCAGCCGTCAGTCGTTGACGTGATCTCTTTTGATGGCGGTGCTACAAACGAGGTGCTTCGACTTGCAGCAAGTCTTGAACAGGGTTCAGAACACCCACTTGCTCAAGCCATACTCCGAGAAGCAAGGAACCGAAGTCTACCGCTCACTCCGATTGAGAATTTTCAGTCCGTCCCGGGACGCGGGGTTAGTGCCCGCGTAAACGATCAACTTCTCTATCTTGGAAATGAGAAACATTGTCACGAAATGGGTGCTTGCACGCCGCAGAGCGAGCAGATCTTGGGAAGCGTTCAAGCTCAGGGACAAACAGCAGTTCTCCTCTTTTCAGATAGTAGGCCACACGGGATTATCGCCTTGGCGGACGAAGCACGGAGTGAAGCAGCAGACACAGTCCGATCGCTGAAGCAATCAGGCGTCCACAAAATTGTCATGCTTACAGGCGACAACCAAAATACCGCTCGCGCTATTTCGAAGCGGCTCGGAGTCGATGAGTTTAAAGCTGAGCTCATGCCGGAGGACAAGGTTGCTTTTGTTCGGCAATTGGAGAACGACAGCGGACGAGTTGCGTTCGTTGGGGACGGCGTGAACGATGCTCCAGCCCTTGCCGCAGCTACTGTTGGTGTTGCGATGGGAGCTGCTGGAACCGATGTCGCCCTGGAGACCGCAGATGTCGCGTTAATGGCGGATGACCTTTCCCGTTTACCGTTTGCGATTCAAATTTCCCGGGCGACTACTCGTGTACTGCGTCAAAACATCTTCTTTTCCATTGCCATCAAAGTGGTCTTCCTCCTCCTTGCGCTCATCGGATGGGCAACACTATGGATGGCGGTTGCCGCCGATATGGGAGCCTCACTGGCCGTGATCCTCAATGGACTGCGATTGTTGAGAGTGAAGCACAGTGGCAAAGGCGCGGAATAATAACGAACCCCCTCGCCGCAAGATCGATTGGTTCGAGCTTGGTGCCAGCGCATGTTTCGGGACAATTGCCATTCTCCTGCTTGGACGTGTGACGTGGCACATTCTCGGACACCATGAACTGTTGCCGAAGACATTGCTGAGCGGAGTCCTTTTCTGTTCGGTCGCAGTAATTTTCGCTGTGCAAGGGCTGAGACCGAGACGGTCCCGCCGGCGGAAGCTGAAGGGGAAAATTAGCAAGCGGAATCGGAGAGTAGATTTGTTCTTGCTGCTGATCGTCTTTTCATCGTCCAGCCAAGCACAGGTTATCGGATCCGACGCGCGCTCGTCTCCAGATCAAAGATACG
>JAJPJO010000072.1 GCA_021324135.1 Pseudomonadota bacterium | reverse complement strand
TTTTGCTTTCGTATCCATAAAAGGCTCACTCCCATTCATTGCATTTCTTTTCTATTGTTTGCAGCACTTTTTGAAACGTTCGCCACTCATCCGCACTAATTGCAGAAGTGATGTGATGTTGCATTTCCTTCCAGCGCTCTTTGGCAATTTCTCTTTTTTGTTTGCCCTTCGGGGTCAACTTCATTAATTTGACTCGCGGATCGTGATGAGGTACGCGGCTTACCAGTCCGGCATCCTCCAGTACATTCAGGTTGCGAGTGGTTGTCGTTTGATCGATTCCGAGCAGTTCGCTCAGTTGATTGACGTTGGCTACCGATTGTCCCTTTAGGACGCTGAGCATTGTGTACTGTGTGGTGCGTAGTCCGCTGGGTGCCAAGGCACGATCATAGGCGTTGGTCAGCGAGCGAGCGGTATCCCGGACAATTTTGCAAATGCATTGGTTTTTTGGTGTGGTTGGCATGAACGGGCAATGACAGATGTATATGCATATATCATTATGCGACTACCAGAGGAACTCTGCAAGGGGGAAAGCATTAAATATACGTATATACATATATTCACTAAAGCTATGGGCGCTGCATGTCAGCGCCCAGGCTCATTACTTTTGTGAATGTTTACTGAGATTCGGGCAACCTTAACGTCCCCTTCCGCCGCCGCGCCGACTCCTCTCAGCTCCCCCTGAACCAGCGGCTTCACGGCCTCCCGAGCGTCTTCCAGCACGACCGCCTTGCTCGCCTGCTTCATTCTTACCGAAACGGCCACCGCCTTGCTCGCCTGCCTCATTCTTTCCGAAACGGCCGCCGCCTTGCGCGCCAGCCTCATTCTTTCCGAAACGGCCGCCGCCCTGCTCGCCTGCTTCATTCTTACCGAAACGGCCGCCGCCTTGCTCGCCCGCTTCATTCCTTCCGAATCTTCCCTGTTCACCTTCGGCTTGTCTGCCCGCAGCAGCCGCCTGTCCGCCCTGTCCTTCACGAACAAACGGATTGCTGGCCGTCTGTTGTTGCTGCCAGTTCTTCCAATTGCCGCTCTGCTGAGCCTGTTGCTTCCGATACCAGTCTTGTTGTTGCTGCATTGCCGTCGCGTGCTGATTGTTGATCTGATTGATCTCGGCTGTGTTCTGTGAATTGTTGATGTAAACGGGCTTGCCGCCTTGATTGTAATAGGGAGCGGCGCCTGCGCCGTAGTGGATTGGAGTGCCGTAAGGAACATTGTTCCAATTGTTATTGTTTGCCATTGCGGAGCCCATCATCGCGCCCGTCATCGCGCCCAGTCCCGCAGCGGCGGCATTACCTGTGGTGCCGCCACCAGACGAGTACGGCGGTGGCGGAGCATACTGAGGCGCCGGTGCATATTGCGGTACCGGAGCGGCAGCGGCTGCCTGTGCAGCGTTGTTTTGCATTGCTCTCACGGCGGGTGTCAGATCGACTTGCTGACCATTCTTGTCCACGTACCAGTAACCGCCGCTTCCACCGATATATATAGGTACGGAACTTCCGTCGACCCCGGCTCCAGGTAGCGGAACGACCATCCCTTTAGGGGTGATGACCATTTGCTGGCCGTTTTGACCGGGTTGGGTCTGGAGGTGAACCACCGATACATCAGGCTGGGCGCCTGGATTGCCTGGCGCACCGGCTCCATAGGCTTGCCCGTAACCTTGTGGGGCGCCGCCTTGTTGAGCATAGCCTTGTTGAGCATAGCCTTGTTGACCATAGCCTTGTTGTTGCTGCTGCTGCTGGGCGTCTTGCTGTTGGCGCTCTTCACGCCTCTCTTTGATGCGGCCTCGAATTCCCTGCGCCTGAACACCAGCCGGGTGGCTAATCAGAAAGGAGCAACTTAACAAAAGCCCGGCCAATCCAGCTGATATAGGTCTCTTCAAAGCCATGAGATGTATCCTCCAGTCGTTTCCACAAGAAACAGCAACGAATTTAGGTATTGTTGCATGTTTCATGAGTCTGGAGCATCGTCCTCTCGATTTACTGGATCAATCCTTTGGAGGATTACTTGGAACTTGAGGCTGACCCACATGCTCAGAGGCCAGATCTTCTTTCAGATCCGCTACCGCCGGATATCTCTTTTTCAAATCCAGAGCTGTCGAGCGCTCAACAATCGAATTTAAACTATCGCTGACATCGGGGCAGGCTTTCTGCGGATGAGAAACGGAGATGGGCTCAGGATCTGTTCCCGTCAATAAGAAATGAAGAGTTGCACCAAGAGCGTAGATATCACTTTGAGTCTCAGGCATACCTCTGAATTGCTCAGGCGGAAGGTAAGCATGCTTGCCGACTACCGTTCCGCTCGTTGTCGACTCTACTTCCTGCTTCGCCACGTTGAAGTCGATCAACGTGAGCGTTCCATCCTTATTTAAAATCAGGTTATCCGGTGTAAAATCTCGGTGCACCACTGGTGGTGACAAGCCGTGAAGATACGCCAGTATATCGCACATCTGTTCCGCCAACATTCTGACCTGTTTCTCGGAAAGCTTTCCGTTATCTCGAACAATGGCGCGCAGAGACGCCCCCTGTATGTGTTCGAGAACGAGGTAAGCTCTGTGATCCTCAACAAAGAAATCCACCATTTTTACTATCTGGGAGTGGTCGAGTTGGCGCAATATACGGGCTTCGTTCTCAAATTGTTCAAGGGCTGTACGTCGCACGTTCACATCAACAAAAACAGGCAAAATAAACTCTTTAAGAACAATCGCCTCATGACTCTGCAGATCTTCGGCCAGGTAAGCCTGACCCTGTCCGCCAGTTCCTAATGAATGGAGCACTTTGTAACGGCCATCACGCAACTCCAATCCGGGCAGAAGAGGCTGCAGTCGCTCTCGCTTCGGCGGTGCGCTGAGAGCCTGAAGCCAGAGTTCGGTGTAGCTATAGTCGGCCGGTGGCTGCAATGCCTTCTCGACGCTCGGATCGCGGCTCACCGTCGGCGCCCATGTGCGGATCGAATTGAGAACCGATTCGCGATCCTCTACAGACTCTATCGAGCCCATCTTCAGTTCTATGGACTTGCCGTTTTGCAATGAAAAGCGCAGCAAATCGTCGAGGGGAGACGTTTTACCACTGGGACGGATGATTGAGATGTTGAGAAGATCTTTCCATGCCACATATTTGCCGTTACGCGAAAAAAGATTGTGCCGCCACAAAAATCGCAGTCCGTCTCTGCCGAATCCAATATGAGTCGGTTTACTGAGGTAAAACACTGTCCAAAGTCCTGTGAGCCAGCCGAGCACGATCAGAAATCCGGAAACGATCGAGCGATTGGCGGCAGCCTGGATCGCGGC
The DNA here is from genome assembly GCA_021324135.1 of Pseudomonadota bacterium. Classification (GTDB taxonomy): domain Bacteria; phylum Cyanobacteriota; class Vampirovibrionia; order Obscuribacterales; family Obscuribacteraceae; genus JAJPJO01. Next base: position 54,980 of record JAJPJO010000072.1, on the reverse strand, counting down.
GGCGCCCTCGGATGCGATACCGCTCTGCATGAGCGGATCGACAGCGCTGGCGATCTGGGTCAAGGCGTACACAGATGCCACCACTACCAGTGGCCCTACAAACCACATCAAAACGAAGCGCGCTCCTTCTCTCATACCCTGTCCGCTGAAGCGTTCTTTTATCCATCGTTCGATCACGATGAACGGCTGATATCGTATGATGACATCATCACCTGCAACTACTTTCTTTTGTGTCGAGATAAATGCGCTGTTCCTGCGATTCTCGAATGCGCCTTTGAGTTTGAGTGTGAGAAAGAGAAGACACCAGAATTGTGAAGCAAACCAAAGTAATGCAAAAACGATTTTGCAAGAAACCAATGCTGGGAAGAAAATTGCCAGAAACAGATATGCATTTGTTCCGAGCGTCAAGATCAAGGGCAAGCGCAGATGAACTAGAGAGATGGAATCGGATTCAGTCGGGTGCTCCTTGCGCTCGATGTATAAACCCATCTTTGCGATCCAATAGCATTGGGTGATCACCCAGCAGACAAAAGATGGATCAAGCCAGCGCAATCCAAAATCATATGGCTCGAAATAGGGCATGCAGGCGAATGAAACCAGTGAAATAATCATCACCTCGAGCGAGCTCAGTGGCATCTTGCCACCGTATCGGCGCGCCATGACTTGGGACAATCTGAAGATGCAGAATGTCCAATAGATTTGCATTGGAATGTCGACCCACATATCACGAGGCAGCCCGGAGGAGGAAAGCGCTAAACAAGAACTTGATACCAAAAGTAGTGCTATTGCTATTAGCAGGCCTCGGTGAAATTTAGGCAATGCTCGTGCATCAATAGGATCGATGGGTTTCAGTTTCACGGCGGCGGTTGAGGACGGCGTTTGCTGCGCAACAATCAGCTCGTTAAATGCCTGTGCATCGTTAACGCGCAGGTGGATGCCATCCGCCTTTTGTGCCGCGTCTGCAAAGCGAAGTTTCTCACTTGGCTCGGGCGCTTTTTGTCTCTTCTCTTCATTGTTCATGATCTGCGGCTCTTAAATAATGTTTGCTCATCCATTGGCAGTAAAAGTTCTTCAGATTGAGGCACCAATAGTGGTGTCAGCCGGCTCGCTCGTTTTGTCAAGCCTGACGAGCGCAGCGCCCAGGCGATCGCTTATTTGATCCACGCTGTGAAAGCGGTCCTCAGGCTCAAAGGCAGTGCAGGTGGCGATAATATCATCAAGATCCTCATCTATGTCCGGCAATACGGAGGATGGCCTTGATATCGAGAGAGGCAGGGGATCTTTGCCTGTGAGCAGGAAGTACATTGTCCCGCCGAACGAATACAGGTCGCTTTCAATCACCGCTTTGCCACGCAGCTGCTCAGGCGGTATGTAAGCTTGTTTACCGACTACTGTTCCTGTCGCGGCACCGACGAATTGATTGGCCGCTCCGAAGTCAATGAGAACAATTTGACTCGCCTTGGTCAAAACCAAATTCTCCGGAGTGAGATCGCGGTGGAGCATAGGGGGAGTCTGGCTGTGAAGAGCCTGCAAAATATCGAGAATCTGCAGACCCCACTTTATCGCCGTAACTTGATTGATGGCGCCGTTCTGTTTCACATATTGTCTTAGATCAGCACCGTTAATGTACTCCAGGACAAGATAATGCCGCGATTCCTCGACAAAATGATCCATGACGCGGGCAATGTTTTCATGTTGCAAACGAGACAGCATCTCAGCCTCACGAACAAGGCGTTGCTCGGCTTCAGCTCGCGCCTGCGGATCGGCGCTCGATGGCACCACGGCTTCTTTCAAAACCACCAGGTCAAGCTGCTTCTCTTGAGCAAGATAAATGGCTGATAAACCACCAAAAGCCAGTTGCCGCACGACGGTGAATCGACCGTTCTGCAGCTGCTTAGCTGGCTCTAGCGGCACAAATGAAGTTGATTGAAAACGGCGGCTCAACTCCTCTTCCCACATCTGGGTGTAGCCAATCTTTGCCACACCGTGGCTCTGGTTTTGGATTTGCGTTTGATATTCAATCAAGTTCGTCGAACGCTTGCAATTCGATGCCCAAAGCTCGACAGCCAGCAGTAGCTGTTCGACATCTTCTTTTGTAAACCAGTTTAGCTTGAGGACAAGGCAGGAACCGGAATCGAAAGTCAGAAGTAGCTGCCGCCGATCTTTGTCGTGCTCCGTGTCTGAATTGAAATCGCTGGGAACGAAAATGTCAGCGCTGACCAGCTCAGACCAATTTCGGGTTCTGCGAAATTTCAATGCCGGCAAGAGAAATGCAGGAAACGAAATGCCGTCTTTGGAGACGTGAATTCGATTGTGTTCGGAGAAAGCCGTGATCGCAATAGCCAGAAGAGTGAATGACAGTAAAGAGATGCAACCAAGTATGGTGGCAGCAACTGAGATTGATTCTGGTGTAGCCAGAGCCTTGCCAATGAGAAAGCCAAGCCCAGCCGGGGCGATTATTGCCCAGAAAGGAAACAACGCGCACATCGATGAAAAGACGATCTTCGCTGGTACACTTCTATATGGAACGGTGAGCTGCAATTCTGCCATGGCTGTTTCCCGATCTATTTCCCCGTTTTTTGAGCGGCATTTCTGGAGAATTGCAAATCGCGTTGCAACGATTGCAATTCATCGCCTGTCGGCCAGCCGACTTGCTGTCCCAATCTATTTGCCCTTTCCAGAAGATTCACAGCTTCATTATATTTACCGATTTGCTCGAGGCGTCTGCCTTCCGTCCACAGTGTGTGCACATCCCTTGATAGTTTGTATTGGAGATCATCGAAGTAGCGGCTCGGCATGTATGTTCCATGAAGTGCATCTTTTGCAGCTCTTGATCCTTGCTTAGCCACATTCAACTCCCTCTGCAGGTTTTCTAAAGCATCGCCTTGCGGCCACTGCGCCACAGGAGCCATTTCATTGGCTTCTTGTAAGTATGGCAAGGCATCGCTATACATGCCCATTTCGTTGTACGTATAGCCGATCTGCCAGAGCCGATAAACATTGAAAAACTGTTTTTTCCATTGTTTGGAATAATCGTAGGCAAGGCGAAAATACTCGTTCGCTTTTGGATAGTTGCCATCTCTAATGTAGATCTCGGCTATATTGCTGCGTATGTTCGAAATGGTGGTCAGACCCGGGGAGTGCGACCAGAACCTCAGTGTAGCCAGATACAACGCGAGCGCTGAATCTTTGTCATTGAAGTCATCGTTGTAAGCATCCGCCAGTGTTTGCAGAACTGAAGTTGTTTGCTTCGGGGCAGTTGCTTCGGGATTCTCGAGAAATTTTAATTGCTCTCGCCATATCGGCCGCGCCAACGGCTCTTGTTTATTACGCAAGTAATATGATGCCAGTTCCAGTTTTACATAACAGAGACGCTGATCTGTCGGCTTGCAGATGCGGCCTAAGTTATTGATTATCAGCTTGAACGCATCTTCGGCATCCGGCGAGCTTACGGCGCTGAGTGTACGAGCATAATCCAATTGCGCCATCATATAATTATCGGTGCCCACTACGGGCTCCAGGCAGATGGCAACTGCGTTTACGGTCCAGGCTCTGTAGGACTGGATGACACTGCTGAATAACGACAAGAAAATGAGACAAAAGACTAGTGCGACTCCGCCCGGCAATTGGCGGTATCGGTGCTTTGCTTCCTTCAGGTCCGCCTTTTGCTTGCCATCCGTCTTTTGGGTGCGATCCGTCTTAAGTAGCGAAGCCGGAAGGATAGCTTCATTAGAGGATGCTTTTGATTCCTTATTCGATTCCGACTCCGGTATATTGCTCGACAGGGCAACAGGTTCAGCCCCGGCAGGCGCAGCAGTTTGCGACCGGTCTTCATTAGAATCATTAGCGTTGCATATGGAATTGTCGATCTGAGTCAGCTTAACTTTCTCGCTTGCCGGCGCGAATGAAGCAGGTTCTGATTTCGTTTGCTCGTTCTTTTCCTTCATATTCAATAAGATACCCATTCGGCAAAGTATATTGCATGCCGACGCGACCTCGCCTAGCACTGCCATGGCAATGGTAACTTCGGCGCATAATTTCACATAACTGACAGATGGAGCGGTTCAGAGCCCCCGCCAGCCGGCAATCTATACATGGAGCTGGCCTGGCACCCGGCACAATCTCTGCCCGCACAGCCTGCATGATTCGGTGCACCCACCCGGTACACTGGTCTAGCCTCAACCGAATCGTCCGGCCCCGGTCCGCTGCAGTTCAGCCTGAAGTTGGGCTGCTTCTTTGTCAGTTTCATCAGCAAGCTGTGTTTGACCGCTCTTTCGCAGAATACTTGCATAGCGTGTGAGCAGATTGCAGTAGTTATAGGTTTTCTTTCCACCGTATTTTTCCGCGACGGCTAAACCTCGCTCGATCAGTTTTTTCGCCTTCGGCATATCTTGAGAGGTTTCGTAATGCTGAGAGAGGGCAGTGAAGCCGTTTGCCGCGCTGACAATTATGCTTTGTTGGAATCCATATGATGCCATGTTCGTTGCCAGTTGTTGGGCGCCATTAAAATCTTTCTTTCGAGCATAGGAAGCGAGAACGAGCCGCACTTCTGATGCAAGATCCTTGCAGTCGGAAGGCAAGTTGTCCTCCAGCATGGTGCACATCTGATACCATTCTCGTTTGGCCAGTTTCACCTGATCGCTCGACAGATATGCTTCCGCCAACTTCGCTCTGTAGGTCGCGGCTTGCGTCTTCTCGTAGTCGTTGGACGGAGTTCTCGAGGCCATCAGTTCGAAATATTTAGTTTTGGCAGCGGAGTTGTTGCTTGAATCAATATACGTCTGGATCTGATTCATGTTGTTAGTATGATGCTCTGCGTCGAACCGGGCCAGTTGCACCAGTAGCGGTGTCACCTTGCTTTCCTGGTTCGTTTGCGAATAGAACCTTATCTGCATCATTAGAGAGCAAGAGCGAAATTCGTTTTTCGAAAACGTCCCTGGTGTGTTGACGAATTTATCGAACTGGGTATAGAGATTTTCCGCTCTATCGCTCTTGCCATCAGAAAGCAGGCAGGTCGTCATCTGCTGCAGATGATTGTCGAAGATAGAGTAGCTGTATTGCTGGGAGCAGGAAAAGGTTTCGCCAAAAAGATTCTGCAGCTCATCGTACTGTCTGGCTTGTGCCAGAGCCGTGCAAAGCCGTAAGAGGGGATCGAGCAGATCCTGGCAGTCGGAATGTTGCGTTCCCTCGAGCGCCTTTTGCAGTTTATCTACGCTGGTCTTCGCCTCAGCCATTCGTCCAGCCGCTAAGTGGGCATTCGACAATAAAATGAGCGTCGATATTCGTGCCTTGTCATGAAGCGTGAGCCCGGTTTTCGTTTCCGCCGCATCAGCCAGCGAGGCCAGCTCTGTGGCAGTCGCCACCTGCCCTTGCTCCATTAAAATTTCGGCTAATTTTGTGCGATAAGCGGCCAGGGCGATTTCGTCGATCGGTTTTTTACGCTCTTCGGCAAGGGCTAGCGAACGATACATTCTTGCGGCCCCGTTCAAATCCTGATGACTCTTAAGAGCCAGCGCGAGCTGATCGAGATTTTTAATTACGCCCGGATTGTCCAGGGTGGACTGATCCGTTTCTATAAAATCCAGGACTGGTGATGACATTGATCTGGCTTCGATCGGGCGATTATATTGGGCGAGTTCAAAGGCGCGCTCTAGAATTGGCAGAGCGAAAATCGTCTTGCTGCTCGGGGAAAGCTTACAGTAGATTTGTCCTATCTCTTGCGCCTGCGATCTTAGTTCTCCATAACGGCTCTGCATTTTATACAGTTTGCAAAGGTTGAGTTTGGCTTGCAAGACTTCATCGCTGTCGGCACCATATATGGAGCTGGCTTTATCGATGGCTCCCTTCAACATCAGCTCCACTTCTGATGCATCGTCAGCATTCATCAGATTAGCGTTCACATAGATATTGCTGAGTCGCGACAAAACCGAGTCAATATTGTTGGTGTTCTGGTTTTGTGCACTGCAAGATTGTATATTCAGATTCGAAAGTAATAAGCAGGCTGTTGTTGCATTGATCAGTCGACTGAAACGCCCCATAGGAATTTCCTCCTCGCCTTCGATTTCTCCCTATCCTAGATTATCCTAGACCGGGATGATTGTTAGGTGGATTTTCCCTGAACTTTTGGCCCTTTGCTAATCTTGCTTGCGCTGCAGGAAGAGTTCCGCCTGAAGCCCCTCGGGTAAAAATGTCAGGCAAGCTGTGGCCGATTCAATCTCCTGGGGCGGAATATTGGAGTGCGCATCAATTTGCGAGCCGGCAGCACCACTGCAAATGTCGATCGATTGAGCTGGGCGTCGCCGACATCCATGCAGGCTGCATACGACTTCCGCTCGCTCCGAGTCAAATCGATAGATGCCTTTATCAGGGCATGATCTGGATACGCCTAAAAATTGATGGGAATCGATCGCACCATGTATATCGCCCGACAGAACTGATGAGTCTGATTCACGCTTCTGCCTTTCTGCAGCCAACGATCTGCTAAAAATCGTTAGTGGTGCCAGGTTGCGTCGACAAGCGCACCGGTTATTTTCTTTCCAGGACATAGTAGCATCGGGTAAGAACTTGTTCCAGTTTGACGGGAGAAGCCTGAGGATTGCATTAGCGGGTCTAGCTTTATGCGAATCATCTGAACGAGTAGAACCTGCGGAACCTTCTTGAAGCCTGTACAGATCTTCAATGACATTCAATTGGCTGGCTGCATAAATCGAATTATTGATGTGTGTCCAGAACACTCTCAATTTGACCGGACCGAATATGAATGCCTTGCAATAAATCCTCTTCTCTTTGCCTAAATCACAGCGATAAAAATCGTTTCCCATAAAGAAATTTCGCTGGGAATTCGCTTCATTGGACAAATGTTCTTCGATTGACTCGAAGAAGCTGTCCACGATTTCCTTATTCAAAACATCTATTGAAGCGTAAATTGGCAGATTTAGTGACGAGAAAAGCGCCACCCCCATAAGGATTGTCGGGTTAGCGATCAATGCCTGACCGAGTGTTGCCGACATGCTGCTGCTCGCCAGTCCCTGCCCTAGAAATGAGAGCATGTCAATGCTGAATGTCGGGACGTCGTCCAGTACATGCAAGGCGATTTGATTGTCGATACCCTGGAGAATAAACCTTTGCAAGTGATCCGATAGTTTCTGAGTGGAGCGGTGCCGGTCGTCCTTGATCGCACCGCATATAGCATCACGGTTTAAGGTGCAGGCTACACTCAATATAGTTCGATCGGACAAGAGATGCTGCTGGTTTAGCAATCTCGGAAGACCACTGAAAGTCCTGGCGAGCGATGTATAAACCGAATTGTCTATAAGCGGAAGAATGATTGTTTTTGCGTTGTAGCAGTTGTTCTCCAGAGAGATTGATATGCCGATTGGGTCAAAATAAGCTCGCCAGTATTGATTGTATCGTTGAAGGAATTGTTCGTAACGATCAGCCTCTTCTTTGCTGACTTCAAGTACCGGAATCTCAATACAGGGAGTCAGGAATCGATCGTTGCCATGTCGTGAGCACACGGCATAATCGAGTTCGTCTTTGTCGCGGGCGAGAGAATAGTGGCCGCCATCGGCACACTTGAAAGTGTCCGGACTGAATCGCTCCGGCAGGCACTGATGCTCGATCAGGTCCTCGATCGATGAGGGTGACTCGCCAAGTTCTGATTTGTATAGCAGCGAAGCATAATTCAGCATCTTGAGATGGTTATAGCAGCGCAATCTTCTCAACTGTGTCAGTCGAACCTCCGGGCCCACCAGTCGTCGGATGAACGGGTCGGAAAAATAAATGAATACATCCTCTTTGGCTGCCCCCTCCTTCGCTTTTGCTGATCCCCATGGCATTAGAGTGCGCATGTATTTGAATTCTGTGCTGGAGCCCAAACAATCGACACCACTCCTCCCGGTTGCCGCGTTGAGGATCTCTTCAAATGCGACTCTCGAATTGCTGCGCACATGCAATCCGGGAGCCGGATTGGCTGCGAATACGCTCAGCGATCTGTCAGAATTTGTCGCATGAAGACATTCAATCTGGTTCATTGAAAATGTAGATTGTGTAACATCAGGCCGAGTGGCGGCAACGGACCTCACATCAGACAAGAACTCAGAGAGTTCACTTGCTTCACCCAGAATCAACAGAGTGATGTCACCACCTTCGGTGACATAGAGATCGCTTCCACTCAAGGCAATTTCCTGAATCCGCAGCTGCATCAGTTTTTCATATTGCTCACCGTCCAGCAGCAATTGTTTCTTGAGAAATTCCATCGCCCTGATGTCGGCTGAAATGCTCATGCTCTGCTGCATAATATATTGCTGCCAACTCGATGCAGCGGTTAGCGATTGCAGAAGCGCCTCAGCTGAATGACTTTCCGCCAAATAAAAGTCCTGGGGAACGATCTTGGACAGGTTCGACAATTCCGGATTTGCATCGCCTAACATTTCTTTCCATGGATGACTTTGAATAGTCGGGCCAGTTAATGAGGCCACTGCCACTTTTGGAAAAGGCATATCGATTTTCTGCCCTCCCCGCGCTGCCACAGCCCGACCTGCACCTGGACGTTCCACCTGTATAGCCTCACGCTCAGGCTGCATAGCTTCAAGTTGAAGACTTTCATGCACAGCTGCAGCACCCGAAAATATGGACAAGAGATCAGTCGGCCTTGGTGGCGAGGTTATGGCACGAAGCCCTTTTGATTGCAACAGCTTCTCTGAAATCTTCTTTTGATCGGAGCGTAGAGCCAATTGCAGAGCGATGAATTGCAAACACGGATCGTGTGGATCGAACTCAAGCCAATTCAGGGCTTCATCGAGTGTCCAGGCGAATTTCGTTTGGGATGGAGACGCTGCTGTGTTCGCCATATCGTATCTACCTTCGGTGAATGCGGTCCGTCGCTCTATTGAGCATTATCCCTGCTCGGGACTTTTGCAAGCGCGAAATCTGCTCACTTCACTAACTGTTTCTGTGATCCGCCGCTTCTTAGATCTCTAATGAGTTTGATCATGGCTTCCATGTGGCAAACACGAAGTATAAGCGTGGGGAGAATTCTTTATGGCCGGAGCAGTGATCATCATCGCCCTCATATTTATGCTGGCCGGTTTCATTGTCATTCTAGTCTCAGGTATTCGCCTTCTCATATATGCATTTGAAGAGAGCATTGCCTGGGGTTTGGGGTACATGTTCGTCCCATTCGTAAATCTGGCTTTCATCTTCATGCACTGGGACAAATGCGGCAAGTGGTTTTTCATCAACCTGGGCGGCGGAGCCCTGATCATTGTGGCAGTCGTTATGGTTCCAGTGGCTGCCAAAGGACATAGCTGGAAAGATTTAGCCAAAGGTATACACGAAGAGCGCAAAAAGACATTGCACCAGGCCGATTTTCGCCTGGAAGGATTCAAGGACCTGGCAGGCCTCAACCACATCGCTCAGACGATTGCAAGCGCCCCGGGCGTGGAAAAATCAGACGTTTCCTACAAGAGGCCATATTGGGCGGCGGTTGTTTATGATGCCAATGAGACTAATTTCTCATCGATACTCATGTCCGCAAAGCTTGATGATCATGCCGAAGTAATTGATCTCGAGGACAAATCGATTGAGAACACGCCGGACAACCTCAAAGCCGGAGCTGGCAAACCTGAGCTGACTGTTATTGGTGGTCTGCCTCTGCTTGAAAAAACGAATGATGCCTTGTCGGCCGGCACACCCGGCGTCTTATTTTTCGGAGATTCGAAGAGCAAAGATTCCGAAGCAAAGCGGCAGGCAGAGCAAATTCGCACCGTCTATCAGAAGTTTGGAACCGATTCGCTCAACTTCAGCGTCGTGGATGTTCATCAGCCCGACAACGAGGAGCAGCGTGCTCTGGTCAAGAAGTATTATAAGGGCAAGGCACCGCTGGTGGTGGTGCTAGACAGAACACGTACTCCGGTGTGGACAAAGCACGGCTCGATAGAATGGGGCGAACTGGTCGAGCATATCAATAAAGTGAGCAGCAAGCATCTGGCCTCTGCAGAGGCCGGCCGCTCATCCAACAGCGCCACCGCCGGTGATAAAGATGAGCAGTGGGACACTGACGACGGAAAAACAGCCAGCCTCAACAAGGTATCGGCCGTCCCCGCGCCGAAGACCAGCGAAGCGCCCAGAGGCGATGAAAGTTCTTCTGCTCCGCCTGAGAAGAGCAACAAAAGCGAAGGAACGAAACTAGAAACCCCTGCCGCAGCCAAGCCGGCGCCGGCGGCAGAGCCACCAGGACCAAAAGACGTCCTTGAGGCACTGAAAACTTATGATGTCGAATCGTTGGAAACACGCATTGCTGATATGCCGCCCGGTACGCGCTGGCAGATGTACACCAACGCCTCAGGTGAAATGAAAGATCCGAAGAGAATCGGCGAAATATATGCCATGCATGGATTGGCTGAGATGTACGGAGCGGCGGTCGATAAAAACCAATCGCATGCGTCCATGAAATACTCGGCCGGGTTGCAGAGGATTCTCAATGGCGGTGTGATGAATCCCGCTATATATCAGCAAAACGAGTTTCGCACCGCCACAAAGAAAGTATTCACCAAATGTGGTCTCTCGGAAAAGCTGGCTGTGGAGTTCTGTGATAAAGGCGCCAAGCATCAGGCAATCACGATCAGCTCGTACAATCCGGCTGAGGTCCATCAAGGCAATTAACGCGGTTGGTTCAGGCGCTCCAGCTCCTTCTTGATCTCTTCGCTGCGTTTGTTGTTTTCCTCAGCCATGCTGCGCGCTGAGTTCAATGCGTTCCAATACTGACCTGAGCTCATGACGATGATTATATTGGTGATATATGCGCCGACCATGCACCAAAATAATATGGCGAGCACTTTGACTGGGCTCAGAAACCATGGTGTGGATTGAGCATTGTTGGCGGCTTTGGTAGTTTTGTTCGGGCCAAAATCGCCAATCAGTCCGCCGGCAAAGCGCAGACATTTGATAAGGGTATCCAGAAAGGCGATCTGGACTTGACGCCATGACTTATCCAGGAGTTCCGTCTCTTCATTGTTCGGACCGGATCTTAATGACCCTCTGACTCTGCCTTCATGCCATTGGCTGCTCGATGGAGGAAGGCTCGGCGGTTGTGGAGTTTCTGAACCGGATAGTGAATACGGCTGCGCTCGGCCGGTGGCACCGTATGCGCTATCATGGGCGGTGCTAGAACCGGATACGGTACCGTATTTGCTACCAAAAGCGATGGCGTCGCCGCCCGGTTTTGCAGGTGGCGAGGATTTACCCGAGGCATTCATTGACGGCTGCGGTCTATCGGCAGGTGAAGCCTTGTTTGATCTATTTCGTAGAGCTTGAACCATTTTGTCTCTCTGGGCCGACTCGTCCGATTTAACATCGGTGCTCATATCTTCTTCAGGTAAAATCGATGCCGCATTCAAAGCGGTGAGAAGCTCCTGCGCAGTTTGAAATCGATGCTCTCTGTTCTTTTCAAGACAACGATCGATGATCTCGGCAACCTTTAAACCTCTGTTTCCACGCGTGTCCAGCTCTTCAATCTTGGCCGGACGGTGATTTATCTGCATATAGATCGTGTGCAACGGATTCTCGCCTGCCAGAGGAGCATGTCCGGCCAGGCACTCGTACATGACGCAACCCAATGAGTAAATATCCGTGCGTGCATCAGTCTCCTTGCCCATGCACTGCTCGGGGCTCATGTATGGAGGACTCCCGAAGATGGTTCCGGCAGCTGTCAATTGCTGTTGCGGCGACTCACCCTCCGATAGGACTTTGGCAATTCCGAGGTCTAGCAGTTTGACATATCGATCGCCTTCAATTTCCTGGACGATTATATTGCTCGTTTTTATATCGCGATGAATGATTCCATTTTTGTGAATATAGTTCAGCGCTTTGCATATTTGCGCCATGTAATCGAAGAAATCGGACAGGCAAAGAGTTCCCTTGCTATGGAGCAATGATTCAAGACTCTGACCATCAATATACTCCATCACCAGATATGGTTCATTCTGAGGCGTGAAGCCATAATCGAAGGCAGTGACAAGATTAGGATGAGCAAGCTTACTTGATGCCTTGGCTTCCAACTCGAAGCGCTTCATGGTCATCGCGTCGAGATGAAAGCCTGGATTCAAAACCTTGATCGCAACAGTTTTGTTGAGAGCGAGATGGAGCGCCTTGAGCACAATCCCCATACCACCCTGGCCGATTTGCTCGATGATCTGATAGCGATCGCTAATCGAGCCGCTGTCCTGCCATCGCGGCGGCTCAATGTAGGTTTTTGCAACCGCAGATGCTCCAGGGGCGCCAGTTTGCATTTGCTCTAGATCAACGATCAGCTCCATTGCATCCTGATAACGCTGCTGAGGATCCTTCTGCAGGCATCGATAAATGATCTTCTGCATGGATACCGGCACACTGGACGGCAATGTGGGAATCGGCTCGCTGACATGTGCCAATAAGACACCCATGGCCGTATCGCTCTGGAACGGTGGCACACCGGTGAGCAACTCGAACAACACACAACCGATGGAGTAAAGGTCAGAGCGATGATCGACTTTCTTGCCAACGCACTGCTCGGGACTCATGTAATTCGGCGTGCCGAGCAATTCTCCGGTCTTAGTCAGATTGGGCGCGCTATCCTCGTCATTGTATGTAAGTTTTGCAATACCGAAATCGACCAGTTGCACATTTGTGTTCTTCTGATCGCCGTGGGCAAAAACGATGTTATCCGGCTTCAAGTCGCGATGGACGACCCCTTTTGAATGAGCATGCGCGAGCGCTTCGCAAACCGGTTTTATAATTTCAATTGCTTTAGAGACCGGACATGGTCCGTGTTGAGCGAGGAGATCAGCAAGGGACTGACCATCTATCAGGTCCATTACAATGAATGAACGACCGTCCTCATCAACACCAAATTCAGAAACCGAGCAAATGTTCGGGTGTTTAAGTGCGGCAGCAGCACGCGCTTCTTGCTGAAACCGACGCACTGACTTGGCATCATATACAAACTTGGGAAGAATGAATTTGAGCGCGACATTTTTCTGAAGAAGCAGATGATGAGCCTTGTACACACGGCTCATGCCACCTTCGCCGATGAGCTCGACGATCTTGTAGTTGCGTCCAACAACTTTTCCTATCAGTGGGTCATCACTATTCTGCATTGCCGGCGTCTCGATTCCCCCAAAATAAATATTCCCTGGTCATTGAACAATCAGTGACGGGTACATTACTTGTGCGGGCATTGAGGCAATTAATGTGAGCGAGAGGCAATGGCATTATGCAGTTAATGGCAAAACGCACGGCCCGCTTGCTGAAAGTGAGCTCAAGCACATGCTTGCCGCCGGGTCCCTGGCGCCAGACACAATGGTTTGGTCGAATCGAGTAACCAACACCTGGATGCCTGCCAATACCGTAGCTGAGCTCTGGGCGGCGCCTCCTTCTGTGGACCTAAAAAAGAGACCCCTCGATCCGCCGGCGGAACGGCTGGATGATATAGGGGTTGGGCAATCAGCACTTGCTATCGACAGTCAGCAAACACAGTTGTGCATAGCCGATCGACTCTCATCCCTAGGACAGTTTCGCATTAGTCCCAGGAAAGTCATCTTCATGACGTTTGTCTGTCTTCTGTTGTTGTTCGTCTATAACTACGTCGTTTTGCCGATCTACTTTATATTAATGTTGCCGAGCATGCTGGAGCCCAAAGAAAGCGCCCCGCCTGTGACGAGGAGCAAGTAGATTTCTGCGCTGAAGCACGGGTTGAAGTATGCGTCGAAACGCCGGAGCATGTGTTGCACCACAGGCGATGGCATCAAATGCGCCAGGATGCTAAACGGAAGAATTTCAGAAAAATAGAACGTTTTTGTCGGCATCGATCAGAGCGGATGCGCTATAAAGGCAACAACTTCTCCTGAAGATGTGGGTTCTTCGGATTTGTCCACCTCGAAATTGGTGCCGAAATGACAGATAACTTCAATACTGGAGTCCTGCTGTTGTTGGGACGCGCCTATCGTGCTGAAATTCTGGCACTCAAGGCGATTAACGATGTCTGCGAACATTGCCAGAGGCCGAAGACGAAGGAGTTTCTGGAGCGCCTGAGCGCTCTGCATGCAGCAAATCAGCATCAACTCCGTCAATTTTGTCTCAATTTGCACTATAGTCCAGGCGATGATGTTGAGCTGCCTGAGCCCTTATTAGTGCTGCTGGGCAAACGCAACATACCGGAGCGCTTGCTCTTATCCTGGCTCAATCAATGCGAAGAGCAGATCGTCCGTTTGTACGATGCCATTGATCCTTCATATTTAAATGACGCGATGGCTAAATCATTTCGAGCCATGCGCGCCAGGCATGACCTCATGTCAAAGGAGCTCGCTTTCTTGACACTCGACAGCACGGATGTCTTGAATACGGCTGCCTGGCAATGTCATGCTCCTGAAAATAAGAAGAGGTAAGGGAATAGTTCGAGAGGACGTCTTTACTTCGGATTGATCACGGCAGTGAAGAACACGTTCCCTCCATATGCTAAACCTGTTTGCGGATCCATCAAAGCTGGAGCAGCCGGATACAATCGGAAAATTGTCTGGTCCTGGCGAGTGTAGTGGTCGCCTACAGGAACAATTGCCGGACGGTGATAACCGGTTCCCCATCCAATCGTGCTCACCTTCCAATAGTCTGGTCTGGAGTCCATTGCCTGCATACCATTTGCGAACTTGGCCGCTCCCGTTAAGCGCAAGAATGCAACGAAGCAGCGATCGTTGCTCGGTGGCTGCAGCACGACATGGATGTAATGTTTCACCTTGGATGTTAGTGGATATTCAAAATGCAGGTTGTTTCCGCGTCCTCCAAACCAGTGATGAGATCCTATATAATCGCCCGGCACGCTGTCCTTCTTGCTTACATAGACAAGCATCTGGCAGCCGGTAATGTCGCCGATCAGAACTGATTGAGGCTTGGCGGCCGAGCCCGGCAAGCTCAAACCACCAGCAGCATCTATTGCCGCAGCCGCTGTCGTTTCATGCTGAGGATTTGTCAAAGAGGCAATACGATTTTTTACTTTCTGGCTTAGATCGGGCAGCTTAGCGCTGATGCTCACGGCTTGATCGAGTTTCTTTTGTGCCACATCTTTATTTTTCAGCTCAAGATAAATGTCGGCTTCGTCGAGATAGCAGGTTGCGATCTTGTCGGCAGGCGGATCGTCCAGGGCCTGGAACGATTTGATCGCTTGATCGTAAAATTCGATGGCCCTCTCGTTCTTGATATGTGTGGCATTCTTGGCTGAAAACAATAACGCGTCAGCTTCTATTTCCGGTTGCTCCCATTCCAGAGCCAGCTCTCGAGCATCACTCAAGTAGTTCTCGGCCTGCGGATATTGCTTCTGTTTGTTCAGAGTATGCGCCATTCCGATCAGGGCAGCCAGATAGTGATCGCGATTATCGTTAAGTTTGGGCTTAAGCACCTTCAGCGACGTGGCAAAGTGATCATGAGCGCTCTGCAATGACTTATTTTTCAAGGCAATGGCTCCAAGCCTGGCATGAATTCTGCCGATAAGTTCGGCATCCTTCGCGGCTTCAGCCTTCTTGAGGGCCTCTTCAAACTTTGTTTTTGCGCTGTTATACTGAGCTTCGCCTTTGTCGAAAACATTTTCCGCTTCGGCAACCAGTAGACTGAGCCTCTGCTCTTCGCTATCCTCCCCGGACCCGGCAGCCGGCTTGGCTTGCTCTTCCTTCTCCTCATCCTCCTTTGCCGCTGTCACAGCTGGGGTGTGATCCTTGGATTTAGGCGAAATAAGATTGATGCCGCATATCAGGATTGCCGATATGAGGAGGACGCCCATGACTCCCAATGCTAATATTCGCCAGTTGCCGCCAAGTGCTTCCTCGAACTGATTCATGTTCGACTTGAGTTTTTGGGTTGACTTTGTTGTGCGTTGAGTCCGCGGTGGAGGGGGCGGAGGCATGTTAGGTATACCAGGAGCTGTCACCGGCAGTGGTGGCGGCATTGATTCCATTACCGATGGCTGCACCGGCAATGGTGGCGGAAGCTCATCGTCATCATCAACGGCTAAGGCATGCACATTGGCCTGTCCTGGTTCTTGAGCTTGTGGTATATGCGGCAGCTCCGGCGGCGAGCTTAATTCGGCGGCGATCGCATTGAGTGCGTTCAGAAGCTCACCTGCATTTTGAAATCTGGCAGTCTTCTCCTTTTGCAAACAGCGCATGATAATCGCTGCTACTTTTGTTTCTTGCGGAGTTCCCCGTCTTGAACTGAGGAGATTAGGGGGTGTGTCGTGAATATGTCGATAAATGACCTTGAGCGCATTTTCGGCAAGCAACGGCGGGTTGCCCGAAATACACTCGTACATAACGCAACCGAGTGAATAGATGTCCGAGCGCACATCTACATTGGCGCCCATACATTGCTCGGGGCTCATATACAGCGGACTGCCAAAGATTTCGCCGGCCGCCGTCAAATTCATTTGTCCTGTGTTCTGCTCACTGACGATTTTGGCAATTCCGAAATCAAGGAGCTTTACGTAGCATTCGCCATCAATGATTTGCAAGATGATATTGCTCGTTTTGATGTCTCGATGAACGATGTTGTTGTTGTGTATGTATTGAAGGGCCTTGCAGGCCTGGGTGAAAACATTCAGGAATTCAGCAAGCTGCATCCTGTCTTGCTCGAGGAGCAGTTTGTCCAGAGTCAAACCCTCGAGATATTCCATCACCAGATACGGTTCGCCTTTTTGAGTAAAACCGTAATCGAACACGGTTACCAGGTTGGGATGAGCGAGTTTGCTGCCTGCCTTTGCTTCTTGCTCGAAGCGCTTTTTCGAGTACTCGTCGAAGTTACAATTTAAGACCTTGATGGCAACCAGTTTTTGCAGCGCCGCATGTCTTGCTTTTAAGACGGTGCCCATGCCGCCTTTGCCGATCACTTCCAAGATCTGATAGCGTTCGTCAATTGGTCCAAGCAGCTCTGCAATTTCTTGAACGGTAGGCAGCGGTTTTGGCTCTTCTCCAAATGTTTGGGGCGCGTCCGGCGCGGCCGGCGGACCGGTACCGGCTACTGGCAGCGCAGGTGGAAGCGATGATGCCGGGCTCAGATCCGGAGTGCTCCTCGGCGCCGGCGGCGGGGGTGGAGGAAGGCTGTCGGGCGATAAAGATGGCGGTGAGGGAGGAACTGGGGGTGGACCGTCTTCCTCGTCATAGTAGTCTTCCTCTATGAAAGTATCTCCCAGTCCTGATGAGGGTTGAACAGAGTTTGGTGCCTCGATTGGAGCCTGAGTCTGGCGACTGACGTCCGGGGCGACATCCGCGAGCACTTTGCCGATCGGGTTTCTGTTTGCTTCAGCTTTTATGTCATCGCCCGCATCCTTAGGCTGTGGGAAACGCGCTGCTTGAGGGGCGGCGGCGGAAGGCATTGGCGGCGCCTGTGGTGCAGGTTTCCGCATCATGGAAGCATTCAGCTGCGGTACTGGTGGTAGCGCCCGCGGTGCAGGCCCCGGCCCGGCTCCTCGCGGCAGCGGGGGCGGCGCAATTGTTGGGGCCAGACCTGGTGGCGCCGGCGGCGGGGTAATGGTTGCGGCCAGACCCTGCGCTGATGGGGGTGGCGGCGGAAGCGGCGGTGGCGGCTCGGTCAGCGGCAAACTCTGTTGAGGTGGGTTGGGTGTTTGCCCCGCTGCTTGCCTGAATGGCGGAGATTGAGGCAGGGATGGAGCAGCTGGCACAGGCGAAGGCGCGGCAGGTGATGGGCTTTTATCGACCGGGGTCTTAGATTGCCATTGCCATGAAGGATTTACCGGAGTGCTTATCACCCCCTGGTTGTCAGGACAGCGGCAGGGCGCCACGTCCGCCGGCCACGAACGGAACGGGCCTATGCGAAACTGCTTTCTTGGTTTGCGGCAGAAGGTACAGAGCCCAATCAGCTTGGCTCTGCCTGTCTTACCGGACTGACCTGCATTCATACCAAACTAAACCTGAATCTGCCAATGCTGCCTTTCCAGCAATAGTCATGCCTGGGTCACCTTAAACACCGTAGTGAATTCATTCCCAGTACACAATACTTCTATACATGTGATTGCCGTTGTTTATTCTATTGATGAATTCAGTGGTCATTTAATCTATTCTGGGCGATTAAAAGCAATATCAAAAGTGAGCCGGCGCCCTGGTACTGAATATGGTGTCGGTGCTGGTATGGAAACGACAAAGCCAGACTGCGGCGCTGCACCACAAATGGTGTCATGATCGCTTGGTCTGGCTCTGAATAGTCGGCTTTCTGAAGTGCCTTCGTTCCTACAGGCAAGCCGGATCGACCGGCTTTTCATAGTCAATGCCCGGCAGTCCGAAACCGAACAATCTCAAAAATTCAGATTTATATACATCAAAATCGGAGATTGACGTCAGGTTTTCAGTGTTGACTTGCTTCCACAATTCTGCCACAGCTGCTTGCACGTCATCACGCATTTCCAGGTCATCTATGCGCAGCCGTCCCTGCTCGTCGTATTGCGGCTTGTCGCCGTACAATTGGGTGGCGAACAGCCTGTAGATCTGCTCGATAGCGCCTTCGAGGATATTTCGTTTCCTCAGCTCTCTGAACAAAAGCGAAATATAAAGCGGTACAACCGGAATGGCCGAGCTTGCTTGGGTAACAATCGCCTGATTGATTGAGACATAAGCCTTGCCGCCGATCGGCTGCAACAGTTTATCGATCTCTTTGACAGCTCGATCGAGATCGCCTTTGGCTGCCCCGATTGTGCCGTCCTTATAGACCGGCCAGGTCACTTCAGGTCCGATGTAAGAATAAGCGACAGTCTTAACGCCTTCTGCCAGAACGCCTGCGTCTTTCAGCTTCTGCATCCAGAGTTCCCAGGGCTCGCCGCCCATAACGGCGACCGTTTCGGCGATATCATCGGTGGTGCCAGGTTCGATCGTAATATCCTTCACTATACCCCTGTCGGTGTCTAGTGTTTTATTAGTGAAAGAGGCGCCAATCGGCTTCAATACCGAGTTATGGATTTGGCCCGTCTTGGGGTTTTTGCGACGTGGTGATGCAAGACTGAACACAACCAGGTCGATCTGCCCTAAGTCTTTTTTGATGACATCAATCGTTTGATCCATGATCTCAAAGGAGAATGCATCACCATTGATACTGCGCGAATAGAGTCCGGCTTGTTTGGCTAACTTATCAAATGCCGCGGAATTGTACCAACCCGCGCTTGCTGGTTTGCCGCCTTCGCTGGGCTTTTCGAAAAACAAGCCGATCGTCTTTGCCTTGCCGCCAAATGCGGCTGCTATGCGTGAGGCGAGACCGTAACCTGTGGATGCGCCGATCACAAGTACGCGCGCCGGCGGATTTGGAATGGGCGGTTGCTTCTTGACATATTCGACCTGCTGCTTGACATTAGCCTCACAGCCAAGCGGGTGCGCTGTGACGCAGATGAAACCGCGAATTTTCGGTTTGATGACGCTGGTTGTAGCAGTAGCCGTGGATGTTTCGCCTGCCATAGTCAACTCCATATACAGGTGTCAAAGTGCGACATTATATATGGAATGGCCGTGCGGCGTCATGGACTGCAACAAAATGTGTGCTCTACCAGTTGCGCAGACCGTAGCGCAGGAATGTGGTCAGCCCCGTGCGCAGAGCGAATGAACCTTGTTTCTTCATCTGCCTCTCTACTGGATGGGCGCGTGGATCGTTGCCTATGACGGGCTCCTTCGAAAGATTGGTTCCCGGTGCAATTTGTCCGTTTGCCATGCGCTGGTCTTCATGCTTGTCGTAGAAAGGCTTTCCATAGTCGGCAAACGCGACAACATCGAATTTGTCATATGGGATAAACGGTCGCCGTGCCATTCTCTCGTGCATGATGACGTCTGTTGTTTTCACATCACTCGGCGGTGCCTTCTTGTTGACCGGGTCCACAAGCCGAGGATCGTAGAATACATCCGAGTTGTACAAACGATGAGTGATTTCATATTGGATATCGAAACCCTGCATGCGGCTTCGATTATGCTCGGCTTGCGGGTGCTCGTCGATGTGAGCCAGCTGCATTTGACGGAAGAGATTGTTCTTCTGCTCTCTGGTTAGATTAGGATTGGTCCACACTTCATTTAGCTTTTGCGCCAGTTGCAGCTCGGGGACAAGATCCTGGGCATGCCAGTAACCGGGCAGCACTGTAAGAACGGTTCCATCAGGGGACAGAACGAACATCTGAATATTGTGCGGACCGGCACCATTTGTCGTATCCACGGCATTGCCATCGACCTGGTGCTTGCCCGAAGCTCCCGCCCATCGCTCGTTGGCTATGTTGCGATAGCCGCAAACAAAATCATCCTTGAGCATCGAAAACGCTGGTTCTGAAGAGAGCGACACGGCTCTCAGGCTATTGCCCGCACTTCAAGTAGCGCCGTCGATCTTACCGACGATGTGCAGCCAGAAAATTAGCTTGTTCTGCTCGGCTGCTGCCTTTTCTGCTTTGCCGAGCGACTTGTACCATTCAATGTCCGATGTAAGCTTGTGGACGTTCGCTTCGCAGACCTCACCTTGCAAAACCTTTTCGGCGTTGGCTGGATTGGTGGTCAGAGGGTTGGTTATCGCAACGAGCAGCGTAGCTGCTGTTAGTAATGTCTTCAATTTGCTCATGAGAAGCCCCGGATGAGTTAATCTACTTTATGTGCGTCGTAAAAAGGAGGAGGATGGATTCTCGTAAAATTAGCGTACTACAAAATAATGACAATCTTGTGACCGGCTTTGTTCCCAAAGGAAATGGGGCTTTCGGGGCTTTGAGATTGAAGTTATGGCGGACTCGCGATTAATTCGCGTTAAATGGTGCTCGGTCGTCTTCCGGTGCGACCTCGGCGAGAATTCTGGAGTAAGCGATGAATAAGAATAAGGCGGCTTTGGAGCAAGACCCGGCTGCACAACCTCTGGTTTTACAGCAACAAAAGGATGGCGTGGCTGTTCTGACGCTGAACAAGAATCAATCTCGAAACAGCCTTTCTGAATCAATGATCGCTGCACTGCAGGAATCGTTGGATGCCATCGCGCATGACAATGAAGTCCGCGCTGTTGTTCTCGCCGCGACGGGCCCGGCCTTCTGTGCCGGACACGATCTGAAGGAACTTGCCGCCAGGCGTTCCGACAGCGATGGCGGAAGAGCTTACTTCGAGAAAATTATGAAGGCTTGCAGCACGATGATGAAAACGATCGTCAACTTACCTCAACCGGTGATCGCAGCGGTGCAGGGTGTTGCCACCGCGGCTGGTTGCCAGTTAGTTGCCAGCTGCGACCTCGCTGTAGCATCCAGGCAAGCCAGGTTTGCAACGCCGGGCGTCAACATTGGTCTCTTCTGCTCGACGCCTATGGTGGCGTTATCCAGAAATTTATCACGCAAACAAGCTATGGAGATGCTTCTTCTTGGAGAGTTGATTTCCGCGGAAGAGGCGCACAGATTGGGGCTGGTTAATCGCATCGTTGCACCAGGCTCCGAGCTGGACGAGGCCATGAACATGGCGAAAACGATTGCATCCAAGTCACCATATGCGGTGAAGGTAGGGAAAGAGGCGTTTTACCGCCAACTTGAATTAGGGCTCGCGGAAGCTTATCGGTATACATCGGATGTGATGGTTGAGAATCTGCTTCACGCTGATGCCAACGAGGGTATTTGCGCTTTTCTAGAAAAGCGCGATGCGAAGTGGACATAGGGCGAGACAACTCGAGCATTCAGGGGAATATTATCTGCAGTTCCTCATTAAATGACCCATGATTAGCTGTTGCCCGGACGTAAAATCAAGGCTGGAGAGGGCATTCACTCAGTCGCTCAACTGGTCGGCTGAGCGAACATGGCGCCGAGCTGTAAGAGAACTCACAGAGGGCAATTATGGTTTTGCAGCCGGGTTCATCTTGAGGTTGGCTGGCAAATTCTGTGTTTATTACAAGTTCGCTCTGTATAGAACAGCGGCTAAGTCCCTGTACCAATTGCTTGGCGAGCTGTCATTCGAGGAGAAGAAGATTCTTTTCGAACTGTGTTGCGACACAATCACCGAGCTGCGTGACGAGCTTGAGGAAGAAGCTGCTCGATACTCACCGACCGATCCCGACACATGGTCGTATTTTGGTGAAGCTGTTGAGTTTTGGCAGGGAGACGTCGATGGCGAAGTCCGAACATGGCTGAGCCCGCTGTTGACACTGCTTACAGGAATTGCTGACAAACATGCAAGCAGCGAGTTGGATCAGGCGATTATGAGGCTTGAGGCCTTCAAGCTCGCAGGAGTCTCTGATTTTCAGCAGGTTCTTGAGGATATGGTTGTTGCTTTCGAGGTCCAAGAGCAGAGTGAACCGTCGAGTGCAATGAAAAGAGATTGGCCTGATTATGAAGCGCGCCGCAGCTTGTACACATTGTATGCATGCGGAGAGGCATTCGCACCGACAGCGGCACGGGCAACGAGCGCTGCCAGGGCTCAGTCAATTGAGAGGAGTTATTCCATCAGCAGAGGCATTGTCGCGTACAGAGCCGCTGATATGTCGACTGCTGAGGAAGAAAGCGAGCCAAACCTGAAAGACCCGAAGGAAGCGAGCCCGGAGGCGGCTTCAAAAGGACAGCGAACATCAGAATCAAAGCATCAACTTTCAAACTCCATTCAAGCAACAAATGCGCTCGTCAAACGTGCCGACCTGGCGCTAGCGGAAAAGCGTGAGGCGCTCAAAGATTACATTCTTGATTTGACCAATAGAGTGAACGATGAATCGCAGAAGTTATCTGAGTATGAGCTGAGAAGGATTTACGGTATAAGCTGCAAGATTCAAAAAGTATCTGAGTTTGCAGAAGTGGCGGAAGAGTTGCAGAGAAAAATTTTTGAGCTGCGCGAGAGGGCTCTTGGCTATGACATGAGTATGGCCGTTTCTCTCTACCGCCTGATCTCTCTATGGCAGGTTACAGGAAGACTTAAAGACGGTGAGTCATTCTGCAATGAGCTTTTGAAACGAGTGTCTACTAAATTGGATGAGCACGATATCGTCTTGCGCCAGATCGAATCTGCTGCCAGGCGGGTTGAAGACCTGAGTCAAGTTTATCGAACCTTGAGCG
This sequence comes from Pseudomonadota bacterium, assembly GCA_021324135.1. Taxonomy (GTDB): domain Bacteria; phylum Cyanobacteriota; class Vampirovibrionia; order Obscuribacterales; family Obscuribacteraceae; genus JAJPJO01. Next base: position 31,927 of record JAJPJO010000072.1, on the reverse strand, counting down.
ATAAATCGCAGCAGGAAGCAGAGCAACCGGCTGCGAAAGCGATACCGTCAGTGGTATCGTACGAAGAGTTTGACGAATTTGTTTCAATGCTGTCGGTTGTCGCGCTCGATCACTTTCATTTTGGCAGATATGATGAAGCAGAAAGGGTTCTTGCCGAGCTTTGTGCATACTATTTTGAATGCTCCAGCGACATTGCCCGTCGTGTCGGGGAGATGCTCTGGCTTTTGCTGGAAACGGACTTATGTTCTTTGAAATCATTCTGTTTGAAGCTTGTAGAACTGAGTTTTCAAAAGGCTTTTGATACATACCTTCGCCGTCGGGCCGAACATCATCTGAAAAGATTGGTTCATCTCCAAGCTGATGATTTCTTTCTCAGTGATACCTTTGAGATGGCTCTGCGGACTGTTTTTGAGAAAGAGTCGGGGGCGACTGATCTTGAGGGCCTGAGCCTAACTATGAGTGATCTGAGGCACGTGAAACGTCTCCCTACAAATTTAGATGACATCGCGGGAGCGGACTTCGACCTCGAGAATGAGAATAGCGATCCAGACCTGCAAAACGTTTTTGTTTTGAATGCACTGGCGGAACAGAAGAGGTGGGACGATGTCGTTGTCCTTCTGGACAAGATCACTCGCTCGGGAAACCAAATCAAGGTTCGCGCTCTGATTAAATTCTCGAAGCGGGCCCTCGACGAGAGACAATACGAATTGGCTGAAAAAGGGCTGCGCTTAGCCGGACCCCTGGCGAGCAGGTTGTACCTGGCGGCTATATGTGAGCTTGCCGAGCAGTTTGCAGCTGTATACAGAAAGCTCGATGACTTAAAAGGAGCAGCGCGCGTTCTCAACATCGTACTGGAAATGCCTGTGCTGAGCCGGGAAGAACGTAATCGCTTCCTGTTGCGATTGGCTAATGTGCATGTGGCGGCAAACAGAATCTTTGATGCGGTGGCGGTAACTCATATGGCATACTCCGGAATCCCGGAGCCATATGATGATGAGCCTGAAAGTGAGCCCAGGGTCCTATTGAGCGATTCTTAAAAGGGGAATGCGGGAAAGCGCATGCCTTGAGTGGATGAGTCGCTGTCACTCACCGGCAAATGCGATCTTGTCAGGCCGAATCAGATGTTGTAGATGTCCTGGCGAAGGCCTTCATCCAGTTGAGCTTGCATCTGGGCGCTGCTCATTTTGGCTATCGAGCCTATGCCCGCCTCAACAGGATTCGATGGAGTGCTGGCTCCTGCGCCAGCTTTGGCTCCGGTTTCGTTCAACCCCCAGGCCTCTGCAAAGCACTTCATGGGAGCGGCCATGCAGGCCTTGGCGACGCTTCCGATCGCCTGTCCGTCATTTGAACTAAAGGGTGCTGTCATAAGAAAAACCTATAAGTCAGCGATTAGCTGAGTGCAGCTGGTTTCGAGCGTAAACGGGTTAGTAAGAAAAACGGTGGAGTGCGAAATAAGCCCAAAGGGCTCGGAAAAAGCGATTAATTAGGAGCATAAAAGTGGATTCTTGACAATTATAAGGATAGAGCCTGTCCCTGACAAATTAAAAGTACCGGAACCGGTATCTGTGGCACTGCCCAACTCCGAGGTCGGCACTCTCGAGCGATATCGGTTCAGCTTGCACCTCGAAGGATAACGTTTGAACCCTGACTGCTCCGAGGCTATTGGTCTTTTAAGGCAGCTTTTCCAAAACGCTTCAGCAATTTTAGGAACACCTGGCGCTCATCTTTAGTGAATGAACGGACCATGGTCTCCATATCACGCTCATGCTTTCTAAATGCCTCCCTGATGAGTTTTCGTCCCTCAGGTGTGAGTTCGACGATTCGCGCTCGTCGATCGGTCTGGGAATTCTGTCTTACAACCAGTCCGCGTCGCTCTAATCTATCTATTGCCGTGGTTATAGATCCACTGGTCAGGGAAATCTTCTGTCCGATGGCGTTTATCGGCAGTGCCCCTTTATGAAGCAAGCATTCGAGCACGGCGAAGTCGGAATAGCACATTCCCAGGCTGGCAATACTTTTCTCAGCTGCAGTCTGGCATGCGTTGTAAGCTTTCCATAAAACCAACCACATGTGAATTCCGCGCAGATCCATTGCTTGTATCTCTTGAGTGATCTCAGGCACGCCTACAGTAACTATCTTAATATCAAATATCTTGATTTTGTATATCTTGATTTAAAGATTTCTGAGAAGCCCGTGCCGTACAGGTTTTCTAAACTTCGATATCAATAATCTTGAGGTCAAATATCTTGAACTCAAGATATATCTGCTATACTTGAACTATGAAGGTTCGTCTCGAGGAGAGTTCCAAGTTATGAAGGCTCACGAAATAGGCAAAAGCAAATTAGCAGTCAGGCGCAGCGCTGAGCGTGGTCACACTCAATTGAGTTGGCTGGACAGCTGGCATACATTTTCCTTCGACAGCTATTATGATCCTCAGCACATGGCTTTCGGACCATTGCGTGTTATCAACGAAGACCGAATTGCTCCAGGCGGAGGATTCGGCACACACCCTCATCGCGACATGGAAATAATCACCTATGTCGTTGAGGGCAAGCTACAGCATCGCGACAGCTTGGGTAATGGCTCAACAATTTTGCCTGGGGAAATTCAAAAGATGTCTGCGGGCTCAGGTATTCTCCACAGCGAGTTTAATGCTTCAGACAAGAGTCCGGTGCATTTGCTTCAAATCTGGATAATGCCTGAAACTCGTGGGTTGGAGCCGAGGTATGAGCAGGAGAAGTTCGAGCTGAAGCCGGGAGTGTGGCAACTTCTGGGCGGGCCGAATGGACAAGGACTGATCTCAATTCAGCAAAAGGTCAAACTGTACGCACTAAATCTGATACCAGGTGGCAGAGCTGAATTTAAACCGTCAGAAAATGCAAACTTATGGATACAGACGATCAAGGGCTCGATCCAAGTGCAAGATAAAGCTCTGGTTGCCGGAGATGGCTTAGCGGTTTCCTCCGATCAAAAGCTCGACTTCTACAATAGCGATAATCAGTCCGGATCGGAGCTTCTCTTGTTTGAACTTTTGGGCTCTTAGTTATTCGGTAGTGCGATCATGTAATTGAGTCGACTTCTTCCTCGGCCCTGAGGAGCCCCCGCAAAATATAAACTGGTCGTGCTTCCTCCCTGAGCTTCGGCAATTTGATCGTGAAGATACTTGCCGTCAGAAAACAAAATAATCCGCAGCCCATAACGACGGGACCAAAACCGAACTTTCCAGCAAGCCATCCGGCAACCAGTCCGCCAATCGGGGCCGTTCCCATAAATGCCATTGTGAAAAAGCTCATGACTCGACCGCGCTTATTTTCCTCTACGACTGCTTGAAGAATGGTATTGCTTGCGCCTAATTGAAGCATCATTGTGCATCCAATGAATACCAGAACGATGGCTGCCAGCCAAAACGATCTGACACTCGAGAAGTAAATGATCAATATCGAGAACGCAAAGCTGCTTGCCGAGAGCCACCTGCCTAGACCGAGAATGCCTTTCCGCGATCCTAAAAATATGGTGCCGACAAGTGAACCAACAGCCGAGCAGGACATCAAAGTTCCTAACGTGCTGGCGTTGCCTCCAATCTCTTTCACAAACACAGGCATCAGGGTTGTGTATGCCATGGCGAAGAGTCCATAGCTGGCCATAAACAAAATCACTGCTCCAATTGGGCTGGTAGTAAAGGCATATTTGATCCCATCTCGGAGCTCCTGCAGAGCATGCTTACGCTCTTCCTGAGTTGGAGGTGAGAACTGCCCCTTTATGAAAAGCAGAGCAATGATTACCGCCAGATAGCTGATCGCATTGAGCAGGAAACACATACCTTCTCCAACGGAGGAGACGACCCAGCCTGCCAGAGCTGGTCCAAGCAGACGCGACATATTCATCAAGGTGGAGTTCATCGCAATTGCCGAAGGCAGATCTTCCTTGCGTTCGACGAGATTTATAACAAATGCCGACCGCGTCGGCATGTCAAAAGCATTGACAATTCCTAAGAACGTGCCTAGCAAAATAAGATTCCAGATGAAGATCTCATGCCGGAATGTCAAATAGGAGAGCAGAGCCGCTTGAAGCATGGCCAAGATCTGTGTGACCAGGACGATTTTGTGGCGATTGAATCTGTCTGCTACCACTCCGGCAAGCGGCATGAGAAGCAGAGCCGGCAGCTGACCGCAGGCAGTGATCAAGGCCAACAAGAAGGGAGATTTTGTCAGGTTATACGTCAGCCAACTGAGGGCTAGCATTTGCATCCAGGTTCCAGCCTGCGAAACCAGCTGGCCGGAAAAATACAATGCAAATCGTTTGTTCGCGAAGATGCGAAAGGGATTTTTGGAAGTGAACTCCGCTGAGTGCAGCTCAGCTCTTGTTTGCTGCATGTTTCGATGGTCCTGCCTACCCTTCGATGCTTTCGCGAGAATCTAGAAATACAGACCATCAGTAACCAGGTTTGTTGCCACCTGATCAAACATTTAACTCAGCATGTACCGTAATCAACATCGCTTAGCTTATTTATGAATTTTACGATTCGCTGCTTGCCGGCAGTCGTTGATGTATCGATCTCCTGATTGATGGCGATCAGTCGTTTGCCCTCGTGCAGGAAATGCTCATAAATCAAGGGGGTCAAATCACGCAAAGGATCACCTGGATGCTCTTCGAGCCTCATGAGGTCGTTGATGATCAAGCCGTCGGCGACTTGAAGCATGTCTAGTGCATCGTGAAGTGCTGTGCTTGGTTTGGTTGTATCCCAGTCGAAACATTCGATCACCTGCAAACCGTGCGTTTCGCAGTATTCATCGATTTGCCGGCGCTGCTCGACACGTCCTTGCTCAGCGTCGAGGGTTCTAACATAGGCTATGAGACGATTGTTGTGAGGTTGGCTTTGCAGGTGCTCCATGGCATCGGAAATACTTGGTTGATGGATCTGCTCACCTTGATGTTTTTGATCGGCGCTCTGATGCATCTGCTGGAGCCGGTGCAATCCTGATTCATCAATCTCGCCATTTTCTCGATGCAGCAATGTCTGCATTACTTCTTTCAATGAGTCGATAATCGAAACGTTCATGGCTGTGTGACCTATCGTTATCGCTGGAATTGCGATATACCTATCTACAAATAGTCTAAATGTATAAATCTTGATGCACAAAGGCCTGGAGGACGATCTCTCATCCTTCATAAGGATGAGTCGAGGGCTCAAGCTGAACATTTTCGTGCAAACCAGATCTTTTTCAAGAAACCGGGAACCGCGCCACTGATCAGCCGTCGCAAGTCCATCGGGTTAGAACGTCTTTAGAAGGCAGAAAGGGATCAATCATGTATAAACAGAAAATCCGGTGGAGCAATGAAAAATGGCTTGTACTCAGCACCTCATTAGCTTTGTTTTACGGCATGGGCGCACCTGGATTTGCAGAAAATGGCGCCACATACGCCGGTTCTGACCAATCAAGTGCGGCTGATTCTAAAGCCCGAAAGAAGGAAGAAAGAAAGGTTGCCGAGGCTGAAAAGGCAGAGAAGAAGAAGGAGAAGAGGGAAGCTGAAAGTGCTCAGGCTGCAGATAGCGCCAAGAATTCACAAAGTTCCGAGAGCAGAAAAGAAGACAAGGCTTCTACAGCAAGTTCTCCGCAAGCAAACAGTAAGAGCGATAAGAAGGCGGTCGATGCTTTGCATGAGAAAACCGCCGAACAGCAAAAGAAAGCTAATGCTGAGCAGAAAAGTACGAACGAGGAAACGGCGCGCCAGGTTAATAAGCTGCCTGGAGTTCACGTCAATCCAAGCGATTTGCAAGTACCTGTGGATCAACCAATACACGGATTCCACCCCATTAAGAAACTTATGCAACCAGTCGTTCAACTAGAAAAGAACTCTGTGCAACTGCAACAGCAAATCATGAAGCTGGAAGGTCCCATTGCTGGACTTCAAAAACCGATGCTCGACTTACATCAAAAAATGGATTCAGTCGAGAACAGAATGATGCTTATGAAGACGCAGATCAGCGGCATGCAACAACGTGTTGACCAGGCGAATGAGCATCTTGTAAGCGTCGATAAAGGCGTACAAGCGCTGCGGGAGCCTGTGGAGAAATTACAGAAACCAGTGGCCGGCGTGGCCGGTCCACTTAATGAAGTTAAGTCAGAGCTATCGAAAGTGGAAGCCTTGATTGGAGCGGTTCTGGCTGCTGTCATTATTGCTGCCATTGCTATTGCGATCGGCACGCCGATGGCGGCCTTCCTCCTGTATAAGCACAGGAGAAAACTGTTTCCCAACATCAAAGACAAGGACATTCCGGTGGCCAAGGCAAGCGATAAGAGCACTGCGGCAAGCGGGATGCGCTGACTCTTCAACTGATTCCAGGTCTTGCCTGGAGCGATACCACATATGGTTCTGATATCAGGTATGGTGCGACTTCAGCGCCTGGCACTATGACGCATCTTTTGCCAGTCGACCTGGTAGGTTCCGTCTGAAAGCTTTCGCCAGACGATTGGCTTAACAGGAGTCCCCTGCAGATGGTGGTACAAAAGGGCCGTTCGCTCGAAAAAGCCCCTCGTGTGATAAGTGTTGTGCAGGTCGAGCGAAACCATGTCCAGATGGTGGCAAAATTCGTGGCAAAGCGTGTGGAGCATTGTTCCGAATGCGGTAGGCTTTTTTTGAACTGCCGTGCGCATCCACAAGCGTATGCGCATCGAGTCAGGCTCGTAGTCACCGAAGGTTTCAAAAACCCAATCACCGCTGACTTTCTGCGGACGTGCCGCTAGGATTTTCACCGCGGGCGTTGCCACTTTGTAGCTATTCGACAACACAGAGATGATTTCAGAGGATGCCGCCTGCACTGCTTTTCTGTCATCGGCCGCCAAACTCTCTTTTAGCTCCAGGGCCAGGGACCTGACCGGCTCTGAGTCCGGCAGTTGCAATGTATGCAATGCCTCACTGCGAAGAAATTCTGCTTTCTTCGCTTCTGCTTTAGGCATTCGATCTGTGTGCATCTCGGGGCTGGGCTCAGCATTTCGTCTCGAGCAATGATCATATATGAATCATCGCCGGGCGATCCAGTGTTCGCAGCCGTGTATGCTAGCAATAAAATGGCGCCGATCACCTCCAAATCGGAGTTCTGGATGCAGAATAAACAACACCTTGTTAAGCCCGATAGTACAGCGGAGCGCGTAGCTTTGTGGCGCGCATTGCACTTGCAAGTCGATCCCCCGCCGCATGTACTAGAGGACGAGGTCGGGCTTAAACTTCTCGCGCCGGATGAGAGCTGGCGTAACCGTCCCGACATGAACCCGCAGTTTACTCGCTTCTTCCGCGCATCAATCGTGGCTCGCGCTCGCTTCGTCGAGGATCTTGTAGTGGAGGAGGTGAACCGCGGGGTCAGGCAATACGTAATTCTTGGAGCCGGATTGGACAGTTTTGCCGAACGCAGGAGAGATGTCGCCTCTCAGTTGCAAGTGTTCGAGGTGGATCGACCTGGTCCTCAAACTTGGAAGCAGCAGAGATTAGTGGAGCTTGGTTTCGGCGTGCCAGACTGGTTGCATCTGGTCTCGGTCGATTTCGAGGCGGGAGCATCGTGGCTGGCAGAGCTAAGGCAGGCTGGTTTCGATCATGAACGGCCGGCCGTTCTCACGTCTACCGGCGTCAGCCTGTACATCACGAAGCCTGCAATTCAGTCGATGTTGGCTCAGATAGCCGAGTTTAGCGCCGGCTCTACTTTTGTGATGAGTTTCATTCTGCCGCTTGAATTTTCCGAACCGGAAGAACGCCCTGGCTATGAGGCATCTCAAAGAGGTGCCGAGGCTAGCGGAACTCCTTTTATCAGTTTCTTCTCTCCGGAAGAAATGTTGCAGCTGGCTAAAGAAGCAGGTTTCAGGGAGGTTTACTGCGTTTCCAAAGAGGAGTTGATTAAACGGTATTTTGCCGATAGAAATGACGGACTCCGGCCTGGCTCAGAGTCCTTGGTTATCGCCAGTACATAAGGCGTCTGCACCACATTTAATACCGCAATCAAGCAATAACCTTTAACTTCGGGCGTGCCTCCGTAGCTGAAACCTGCAATAACTGATAATCGAATTTGTTTTCAAAGCTCAGCGCTGCTACCTCACCAACAACAAAGACCGACGGAGCGGTTATTTCTACAAGACCGTGGGCGACCGCTCCCAGGGTGGATCGTGTCACGCGTTGGCTCGGAAGCGATCCATCCTCAATGAATGCCACAGGTTCACTGCTTGCTCTTCCGTGATCAATCAGGGCTCTGGCTATGGATTGTCGCTCTCTCACTCCCATGAGGATAACAAGCGTGTCTATCCTGGCGTACTTCGGCCAATCAACGCCGCACCCGGCGCAGCAATGTCCGGTCACTACCGCAAATGCTCTTGATTTACCACGACAGGTCACCGGAATGCCGGCTAATTCAGGAACGGCTATCGCCGAGGTGATCCCGGGGATGATTGATACATCGTAGCCTAGATGTTGAAGGTAGGCGTATTCCTCATAGCCGCGGCCAAAGACAAATGGATCGCCACCCTTGAGGCGGACTACTATCTTATCGGTAGATGCGAACTGCTCGAACAACTCGAAAATCCGCGATTGCTTCTCGTCCTGCTCACCGGCGTTTTTACCCACGTCGATGCGCTCAGCTTGGTCGGCGCCCAGTGATAGTATTGCATGCGATACCAGTCGGTCGAACAAAATCACATCGGCGGACTGCAGCGCTTTTAGCGCAGCTATAGTGAGCAAGTCCGGATCACCCGGTCCGGCGCCTACAATTATTGCTTTTGCCATTTGTTCATGCCTCGCTTCAGTAGTTTCCTGATGTGATCCGGATAGTCATTTATTCTCGTGAATAACCCTTCGTTCGTCATTGAAACATTCAGTATCGGGTTCAAGCGGCCGAGCTATCGTGTTTTTCTGTTTTTGAAACGCATGTATCCGACTGCGTGATCAACGACTCTACCGAGTCGACCTTGCCCATCAGATCTTTAGTTTCGTCTACGCTCTTCAAATGCGAAATTATGCGCTCCATTCCTAAGCGTCTGAAGCAATACCCCGGTTCTTCCAGTTCACTGACGCGCTCTTCGAGGTACAGCTTGAGCAATGTATCGATCACGAGCGAAACCTTTTCTCGCGGGATCATTTTGAGATACATTTCTTTGCCATCCTGCGACACGACCGGTTGACCCTGATGCCTGCCGTCCTCAGTGCCCATTATCTTCAGTTGGTATACATTCAAACCGGAGCCGATCAAACCGATCGATTTAGTGGCCGGTCGGAAGCACTGACGCTCACAACCGGTGATGCCAATTGATGTTTTTAAATCACCCCAGCCCAGCTCCTCCAGTTGATCGATAAGTTCGGGCTCGAATTTTTCCGAGTCGGTATAGGCCAATCTGCAAGTATCGCGACCCACGCAGGCACCGGACCGGAGGCGCAAGTTGGAATATGCTCTGCCGTAACGCTCTCCATATCCATGATAAGCAAGGGCATCGATTACATCATCTCTCAATGAGTCATGTATGTTCAAAAGGAGCAGATCTTGATTTGGCGTCAAAACGACAGGCAAATCGTACTTATGCAGAATTTCCTGCAATGCCGTTTTCAAATTCCCGTTCGGACTGCCGTCGTTAATTCTGCCGTTTTCAACAAAAACCCCATAAGCATATCGACCATCGTGCTGGCGGCACCACCCGTGATGCAAATTTCTGGCACCCGGATCATGGTCAGGCAACGGCAAAGGCAGAGCAAACCCGACAATTTCACGAACTCGATCGCGGAACCAATCGATGCCCATTTTTTTCACGACGTACTTGATTCGGGCCCAATGTCTATTTTGCCGATCGCCCCATTCTTGATGCACTTGAACAATGGCATTTAGGACTGGCAACACCTTATCCTCAGTTACAAATGCAAACGGTTTGGCAAGGGTAGACATGCTTGGTTTACCGTTGCGCTCTCCCTGGCCTCCGCCCAGGTAAATTTGAAATCCACGCAGACTTTCACCCAGGAACACGGGAGCGATGCCAAGATCATGCGTGCGCAACTCGACACAGTTATCGGGGACAATCTCGCCTGTGAGCTCGTCTCTGTACACGGAGCCGACAGCCATCTTGAATTTTCGATTCAACAAGGCACTGCCATAAGAAAATTTCTTCTCGTCCTCGCCTTGCTGGCGCAGGTCCGAGCGGTCTATTTCAAAGATCTCAATAAAAGGACTGTCCGGCAGCTCAAAATATGCCGCAATTTTCTTGGCCCAGTGATTCGCATCAAAAACGCCTGACAATGTAGATAGTGGGCAAGCCATCACGTTTCGTACATTATCGCCGCAACCATTCAATGTGCTTAATCCCGACTGCGCCAGTTCGCGCACTACATTAGCAACGTTGTGCTTCTTAACCCAATGAAACTGGACATTTTGTCGCGTCGTCAGACGAATGGAAGTGCCGACACCGTCGGGGCAAGTTGTGTATCGCTCGGCAATGTCATTGATGCTTTGCCATTGCCGCGGCGATAATGGTCCGCCACCAGGGATGGTGATGCGGAGCATGTACATCCAATCCTTTTCAGTCCCGGTTTTGGCGCGATTGAATTGCAGATAGATACCATACGACTTGGCGATTTGTTCAGCCTCCCAAGATAGATCGTGCCGATCGTGGCACTGCACCTCTTCCTTGAGAGTGCCGCGCATTGCATTCGAGTTGAGTTTGTTTCTCTCTTCCTTGCAATAATCTGCCAGTGGCGTTCGCAGGTTCGGGTTAAACTCTTTTTTCATTACTGAACGTCCTCATTTTTTAATTCGAGCAGCAAGCCAGCGGCTGCAGTTGCATTGGAGGATTGATTTATGAGAATGAAGCTACCCATGGTTTTATTTGTTGCATAGGGATCGAAGACAAGCGGTTCAGCAAGCTGAATTTCAACTTTACCAATCTGATTCAGCTCAAATTTGTTTGGCTCCGCCGCATTCTCTGAAACGAGCGTATCGAGGTTAAGTTTTTCAAGAATATTGGAAACCCGTGCCTTGATCAGCTGCGTTCCTTGCTTTAACAAATAGACTTGATTAACGATGAGCGCTTCGTCGTCCATCCAGCAGATAGATGCTTGTATTGTCCGGCCGACAGTGGCTGGCTCACCTTCCTTGATGATGACATTGCCTCTACCGGCGTCCAATTCATCTTCAAAAGTGACCACAACCGACTGCGGTGCTTCTGCTTCCTGAACCAGACCATCAGATGTGCTGATTGTCTTGATCTTTGTTCGTCTCGAGGAAGGCAGGACGACAATCGGATCGCCTGCTGCCAGTCTCCCGGAAACCAGACGGCCGGCGTAGCCCCTCGAGAAGTCCCCTGCATCCGATCGATGCGATGATTGATTGTCAGAGCGAATCACATGTTGAATGGGCAAGCGCGTGTGCCTGAAAGTATTTTGCCGAGAAATGTCGACGGACTCGAGTTGCTCAATCAAAGTGCGGCTCGTGTACCAGGGCATGTTTTTTGATGAGGTGACGACGTTGTCTCCATGAAATGCAGACACTGGAATTACGGCAATATCGCTGAAGTTTAGCTGCTGCCTTAGCGTTTGGAGCTCATCTTCGATATCCCTGAAACGCTCCTCTGCAAAATTGACGAGATCCATTTTGTTTATGCAGACGACCAGGTGCTGCAACCCAAGAAGGGAGGCAATGTACAAATGGCGTCTCGTTTGCTGCGTAATGCCCTTGGTTGCATCGATGAGAACCATGGCCAGATCGGCATTAGAAGCGGCTGTGACCATGTTGCGCGTGTACTCGACATGACCGGGGGAGTCCGCGATTATGAAGCGACGGCTGCCGGTCGAGAAGTATCGGTAAGCCACGTCAATAGTGATTCCCTGCTCGCGCTCAGCTTTCAACCCGTCAGTCAAACGCGCCAGGTCTATCTCGTCTGTCAGACGCGACTTGATCGCATCGAGCTGATCGTCGAGGATGGATTTGGTATCGTACAACAATCTTCCGATCAGCGTGCTCTTTCCGTCGTCCACACTGCCGGCGGTGGCAAATCTAATCAAGCTTGGAGTCTGGGTACTTGCCGGCATTAGAAGTATCCCTCTTTCTTACGATCTTCCATAGCCGTCTCGCTGAAGCGATCGTCTCCTCGACTTCCTCTCTCGGTAGTTCGTAAATTGCCAATCTCATTGATGATGTCGTCTACCGTCGCGGCACTGCTTTGGAGGAACCCTGTGCAAGTGATATCGCCAACGGTTCTGACCCGGACGGGGGCTTCGAACGGTCTTTCGGTTGCCTTCCACTTCACAAGCTCGTGAGCAGCAAGCAGCTGTCCGTCCGTTTCAACTACTGCTCGCTTATGGCTGAAATAAATGCTTGGAACCTGTAACTTCTCTTTTCGAATATATTGCCAGACGTCCAGCTCTGTCCAGTTGCTCAGCGGAAAGATTCGCATGTGCTCGCCGGCATGAATGCGGGCGTTGTAAATGTTCCAGAGCTCGGGCCTTTGACGCTTCGGGTTCCACTGACCGAACAGGTCACGATGGGAAAAAATGCGCTCCTTTGCCCGCGCCTTTTCCTCATCCCGTCGCGCACCGCCTATAGCGGCATCGAATTTCCCCTCGGTTATGGCATGCAGCAACACGGGAGTTTGCAATCGATTTCTGCTGTTGGTGCCAGGAATTTCGTTTACCAAACCATTTGCAAGCCCCTCCTCGACACTCGCTATCAAAAGAGTGGCGCCGAGCTCACGAACCCGATCATCTCTGAACGATATGACTTCAGGAAAGTTGTGCCCGGTGTCGACATGCAAAAGAGGAAACGGAAACCGACCAGGCCGAAATGCCTTTTCAACCAATCGCAACAGGCAAATCGAATCCTTCCCACCCGAGAATAATACGACCGGATTTCTAAGCTCAGCAGCAACTTCTCTTAGTATGTAAATGGCCTCATCTTCGAGTACTTTCAGATGATCGTATTGCTGTGAGTGGCAAGAACGGCTTGCGATCAAGTCGAGTACCCGTGCTTGATCGGATGTGGTGCGAGCCTTATGCGCGACGTCAAAATGGCTTACCGCGCTTTGGGCAACCTCTTTCTGATAGCCCCGCACAACCTTTAGTTTATTTATTCGAGCTGACTTGAACGACATGAGATTCCTCTATTTTCTTAGTAATCCGCGTAATCGAATTGCCTAAAACAAAACTCCCCTCCGAGTCCGGAGGGGAGTCATGCATTACATCTGCAAATCGGCTATTCGCCTCAACACATGCAAGCGCAGTGACAAACCCTCCGGGACTTCCGGCAGTTCATACACATGCACATACAGATAGATTGGCGTTGGTTTTGCATATGGCAATTATGACGAGCTCGCGGGACGTGTCAATGATATGTCACTTTTCGTTTACGATTTCTCCAAGATCAACTCTTCACTGTCGATCGTTGGCGCAGGCAGTATTAGCCTCGCCGACATGAATACCGCATTCTTTGTGCTCATCGGATTCCCACCACCATCTGCCGGCGCGCTCATCTTCATGCGGTGCGACCGGCCGTGTGCAGGGAGCACAGCCGATGGACTTGTAACCGCGATCGTAAAGTCTGCTGTAAGGAATATTGTTGTGCTTCACGTACTGGAAAACTTGTTCACTTGTCCAGTAGCAGAGCGGATTCAACTTCACGATCGAGCCGTTTGCTTTGTCGATCTCTACCACTTGAAGCTGAGATCTCAGATGGGTCTGTTCGCGTCTCTGGCCTGTAATCCAGGCCGATAGTGTTCGCAAGCGGCGACGCAGCGGTTCCACTTTTCGAATATAGCAGCATTCCTTGCGGGCCTCGAGACTTTCTTTGAATGAATAGAGTCCTTGCGATGAAACAAAGTTTGCCAGTCGTTGAGGATTAGGATAAAGCCATTCGATTTCGATTGCATATTTGCGAATAAGTGCTTGGGCACAGGCGAAGGTGTCCTCGGGCAACCTTCCGGTATCGATTGCCAGGATGGTTGCCTTCTTGCCGGGATCGGCTGAGACAAGCATATGAATGAGAGCTACGTCTTCGATGCTAAAGCTCGTGGCCAGAGCCAGTCCGCTCTGAAAAAGATCGACCGCTCGGCTAATCAAGTCTTCGGCAGCAGAGCCAGCCTTCATGAGCTCATCATGTCCTTGCCTCTGATGAGGATTAATTGCTATTCCAGTACTAATTTCTGAGTCGAGCATAGAAACAACCTGTTTGATCATGCATATTAGATTTCATGTAATAGATAATTAGATCTCCTGCTTAATAAATTCTGCGGAAAGCCGCATGCCCCGCGACGATCGAGCTTCATTGTTAGCAATAATCCATTGGCTTGCAAGCGATTGTTTTGTATTGTCACGTTTGTAAAACGAACGGGCATGCACGCATGCTGATGCTACCCGTGGTGCTGCAGGAAGGAAGTTCATATTTATGGAAACGCATTTAAGAACTGTCGCGAAGACACTATCGTGGCGATTCCTGGCAACCATTGTCACCTCAGTCTTAGTCTGGATGCTGACCGGAAAGCTGGAACTTGGCCTATCGGTCGGGATCCTGGACTGCCTCTCGAAGATCATTATCTATTATGTTCACGAGCGCCTTTGGGTGCATGTCTCTTTTGGTTATTGCAGTGAGCCTGTGCTCCAAGCCGATCAAGGCATCGATCGTTCATCAAGCATGCACGAGACAGCATCGGTGTTTCAGGAAGTGGCGACATGAGGCCGAGAGAATTTCATCGCCAACAAAGTCAGAAAAGGAAGAGTTAAATGACCACAGCTCTGCTGCTCGTTGATCACGGATCAGTATTAAGTGAGGCGAATGAGACGCTTCATCAGATGGTGGCACTCGTGCAAGAGCGGCGACCGCACATGCTTGTTGAAGGCGCCCATATGGATCTGGCTCGTCCAACGATTGCCGAGGCAATCTCATCGTGCCTGGATCGAGGTGCCACCACGATAGTCGTCCATCCATACATGCTCTCACCGGGCAAGCACGCCAGCAAAGACATACCGCAAATTATCGAGAAAGCTGCCGCCATGTATCCTCACGTTTGCTTCAGGGTCACAGAACCTCTGGGAGTTCATAAAGGCATCTGCGATGCTGTTCTAGAGCGAGCCGGTTTGTAGAGTAGTTGGGAACCGATCCAATCAACTCGCGTCTTCGGTCGGGACATATTCCCGACAGACCGCATGATGAACGCCAGGATGACAAGCCAGACGAAAACTGCTCCAATCAAGATCGAAGAGTTTCGTGAAATCGTCGATAAAGGCTCGCGACCTTATGAAGACCGGCTGCGCGCTCATCAATATGCCACCTTGTGGACATATGCCGCAAACTGCATTCTCGGCATCTGGTTAATAAGCGACGTTCATCTCTTCAATTACAAAAGCGCTGCATTGGCGATGAGTGATACTATATGCGGTGCGTTGATAATCTTATTTGAATTTCTGTCTTTTTCTCCAAAACGTTTCTTCCTGCGCTGGGGGACCCCGGTGGTCGCCTGCTGGCTACTTTTCGCGCCCCTCATCTTCTGGTCGCCAACCCCAGCCGTTTATTTAATCGATACTCTGGCTGCCTGTCTTCTCATTACCTTAGCAATTTTAGTGCCGGGAATGCCCGGTCAAGGCGGGGTCGAGAAGTCTGGCCCCGATCGTCCTCCCGGGTGGTCTTATAATCCATCGTCATGGATACGTCGTTGGCTCGGCATAGCTCTTGCCCTGCTCGGTTTCTTCATCTCCAGATACCTGGCAGCCTGCCAGCTCGGTTATGTTCCACATGCATGGGATCCGTTCTTCCCAGGAAGCACGGACAAGGTCTTACACTCAACCGTTTCCCGATCATTTCCGGTTTCTGATGCCGGATTTGGTGCCTTCGCCTACATGCTCGAAGTGCTCGCCGGTTTTCTCGGCGACCGGGCACGCTGGCGCACCTCACCATGGGTGGTGACGACCTTCGCCGTTCTTGTAGTACCGCTTGGAATAACCAGTATTGTCCTCGTCATGTTACAACCAACCGTGGTTGGCGCATGGTGCGGGCTTTGCCTGATTGCTGCGGCGGGCTTACTGGTTTCGGTGCCGCTGGCCGTTCACGAGATTATTGCAATGGGCCAGTTCATGCGAGATGCGCTTGCCTCAGGAAAATCTTTCTGGTCAGTTTTTTGGATGGGCGGAAACATTGTTGGTGGCGGTGAACCCGATCCCGATCGAACCCGATACTCGCTGAGCCAACGCTGGGTTGAAAGCGTTCGCGGCGTGACAGTGCCGTTCGCTCTTTTTTCTCAAATAGTCCTGGGCATTTGGCTTATGTCTCGCCCCGACGTTTTTTCATTTTCCAAACTGACCGCCGACTGCGATCACATGCTTGGTGCTCTGGCTGTGACAATTGCTTGTGTTGCCACTGCCGAAGTTACGCGAAGCGCTCGACTTTTGAACATAGTTGTTGGTGCAGCTCTGGTCGCCGTCGCATTCTGCTTCGCCTTACACTCAGCTGTCGTTTTCACCAGTGAGTTGATTTCTGGAATTCTTCTTGTGGTAACGTCGCTACCCAGAGGAGAAATCCTCGAGCGCTACGCCGACTGGAGCAAGTTTATCAAATGAGTTCTAATGCTGGGCGATGCCGCCAAGATGAGTATGGGGCGGATATCTTTTGAGCCAGTGAGGAACATGCAGTTTGTTGATCTGGTACCACCTCATCGGGTCAACTTCCAGGCCTTCAATTATCCTTGGCAGAGTCTGACGCAGACTCCGGCGTGGCGACCATTTCAGCTGCTTTCGTGCCGCCGCGATATCGAGGTCATAATTGTCATTCGATCGATCCACCATCCAGGGCTTGATGAAAGGTTTTTCTCCCGGCAGCAACTCCTGGGCTAAAGCACCTAGTTTAGCCAGCGCCGGCGGAATATGGTATGTGCTCCAGGCGCCTCCATAGAGGTTCTGGGCGATCGCCATTTGCAGCTCGCCGTACGACATGGCGTCCTCTTCCCCAATCAGAAATGTCGATTCAGGGCTCAGCGACTCACGTGCCTCAACGACTGCCACAATACAATCAATCAGATCATCGAGATGAACGTATGATTGGCGAGTCTCAAGGTCACCCGGGTAAAAATGGCTTGTCAGCTTCTTTTCATATATGCGCTGAATCTGGTGGGCAATCGGTATGGACTGGCAGAGATCGGTATAAACACCGGCTATCCTCAAGATAACGGCAGGAATCGAGCCTCTTTTATCGGCAATCAACTTTTCTGTCTTAATTTTCGAGCGGGGATATCCCCATGTGGCTTGCATAGGCGATTGCTCTGTGATCTTTCTACCCGGCGCCGTTGGTGAATGAACCAGCATGGTGCTCGAGAAAATAAATTGATCGACTGAGAACCTGGCTAACTCATGCAGAATTCGTTCGGTTCCCTCGACGGTAATTTTGTCGTACAGGGAACTTTCCTTTTTATCGAAACTATAATAGGCAGCCAGGTGAATAACGGCATGTAGCTTGTTTCCATGCCTTTCTTCGGTAATATGAAATGCATTCTGCATACTTTCATCGGACGATTGATCGGCATAGATGCAGTCAGTTTTCGGGGGCGGATAGGGCGGACCCTCTCTGTCAAACCCGATCACGTCATATCCCATGCTTCCCAGACGATGGCAAAGTGCACGCCCGATCAAGCCACTACTGCCGGTGATTAATACAGACTTTTCTGGCATCAAAATTTTCTCCCAACCGCTTCGTTGCTTAGGACTGCAAATGGATGGAAAAGCTCCGGGGCTTTGTAACGTTTTTACGAATATATATAACGCCCCGTTCGATAAGCCCGAGGCTCTCATTTAATTTTTGCTCTCTTTAGTTTGTGGCATAAAGGTCCCAGGTCATCAGGAGCTTCCGGAGGCGGACGTGGCGAAACGCGACAATAAGACAAAACAACGCGGGCAGAAAGAAAAGATCTCGAACTCTTCTCCTCATGATGAAGAAGTCGACTCAAGAGACGAGCAGCTTCTCAGAGCCATTCGTGAGACGGAGGTGGAGAAGGAGGACGTGGTCTCCATGGTTGAGGGACTGGTCGACGTTCTCGGCAGGATAAGCGGGCAATCCTCAGGCGTTTCGATGCCCAGGCAGAGCGCCTCGTCCGCGGCGAAGACGAAGACGGCGCCTGACCTTAACGATATTGCCGCTCTTCTTGAGGAAACCGGGAGCAGCGCTCAATTGCGCAGCCATGAAGGATTCATGGACTGGTTGCGGACGGAAGCCTGCAAGCAAAAGAAATTCGATGAGGAGCTGCGCCTGATCCGGCGTACGATCGATATCGCTGGAGAGAATAACGATCACGATCTGGGGATTTTAGCGGCGAGCAGGGCCGTAAAACTGGCTCACCTGCATGCGAAATCAAATAATCAGCTTCTATCTGAATTATTTTGGCTGCAAGCCGATCTTTATGCACTGGCGGGAAGAATGACCGATGCTTTCAGAAGTTTGAGGCAGTGCATTGCCCTGGCGGACCCGGATGCCGACGAGGACTCCGCCGCGTACATTGAGCTGGCTAGACAGCTCGAGGAGAGTAAGATTCGAGGGCAAAAGCTGCGTGAATCAGTCCTTTAAGAATTCGAAGTCGATTGGTGGTGCTTCGGCTTCCTGTTTCTTCGGTTGACGGGCATCCATAATGAACATTAGAAAACTTGCCAGAGAAAGAATGCGCGAGGTGTGCTGTATGTCCATCACCGCATTTGGTGGCGTGCCCTTATAACGGGTGAGAAAGCCGGCCAGCAAATCGGCCGTGCTGGCATTATCAGCGGTGGTTGCCTCGGGATCGACAAGCGGGCCGCCCTCGGGATCGAAAGCCTTTCTCACGAGTTCGGCACCGGTTTCGACAATATTTCCGGCAACCGCAAGTTTCACCGCGTCTTCCACTTCTTGCACCGCCGCATTGATTGCCAATCCATATTGCGCCCGTTCGTAAGCTTTCCACGATGCCTGGTAAATCTTGGGATGAAGCTGCGCACCAATGAAGTCTCCGCAGGGCGGCTCTGGTATTATAGGCAGTGCTTTGATAAAACCATGCAAACGCTCGAGCTTCCCTCTTACAGTAGGAGGGAACTCGTCCAGATCCCGCTCGAAGTCATCGAATTTGAGGCTCGGCTCAAAAAAAACGTTCGAGGCAAAATAAGTTGAGGCGGACTCCGATGTAAAGCAACCCTTCAGGATGTTGCATGTCTCAAGCGTCCAATTCCAGAGCTGCCGTTTCAGGTTTTCCATCACCTCGCGCGATGAAGCCCTTTCGCGCAGCAGCTCCGCTCCTTTTGCAAGTTGAGCCTCGAGAGCGCGCTGTACCTGGTCTCTTGGAATAAGCAAGGTAAGTCCAAGAGCTGGTATTTGAGGGAGCTGATTCATCTTTTGTACCTCGGCAGTCTAGAGTCACTAATGCGATTAGTAGGTTCGCTATTTTTGAGCAGTGCCTATTCTATAATTTTTTTTCAACCGGCTCAGCACCCCCCGGAGATTTTTTGCATTCCGAGCAGCCATTGGCAAGATCGAGACGGGCGGTGTTATGATCGAGTCGGTATGGCGTCTTGATAAGCAAAATCGCTTCGATCATGGTTACTACTAATGCTCCGAGTACAAAGCCGCGTTTGATCATACGCGTTCAGCTGTTGCTGCTGCTGCCGGTCATAGCTGTGATCGCCATGCTTCTTATATATTGCCAGGTGGAGAGCGACCAGAGCAGCATTTACGAGAGCGTCAATGAAGTTCCGCCCATGCCCGCTGCCATCGTGTTTGGTGCCGGCATCAATTCGCTCGAGTTCGCCGACCGGATCAGCACCGCCGTTTCGCTTTACAAGTCAGGCAAGGTCAGGAAGCTGCTCATGACCGGCGACAATGGCACCTCCTCCTACAACGAACCGATCGCGATGAAAAAGCGAGCCGTCTCAATGGGTGTTCCAGCCCAGGATATCGCCTGCGATTTTGCCGGTTTTCGAACCTATGATAGCCTCTACAGGGCGCGCGACATTTTCGAGGTCAGGCAAGCCGTGCTGGTGACGCAGCGTTATCATTTGCCGCGTGCTTTGTTCCTGGCTCATCATCTCGGCTTAAACGTCGTCGGCTTAGACGCCGGTCTGCACTCGCCCGGTGCCAAGAGAAAATGGTATGAATTTAGAGAGGTGATCGCTTCACAAGCGGCATGGTTTGACGTGATGGCCTCGCGCAAGCCGAAATATCTGGGCAAGAAAGAGCCGCTGTTCTAAAAGTCATATCGAGAAGCCAGCCCAAGACGAGCCAGAGCCGCCAATCTCCAAAGCAAAAGGGTAAGTGACTAAAGCAAGCAAGATCGGCAATGAAAGGGTCCCCGACCTGATCGGGAAGACATTTGCCTTCTTCGGTGAGTTCTCCTATTGGCCTTCTTATCACCCCTGTGCTCCCGAGCACATAGTGCTGGAGCACGGCGCCACCGTCCAGGATGAGGTTGATGACAATCTCGATTTTCTCGTCCTCGGCGACTTGAGGGGAACGGGCCGATCGGAGGCCAAAAAGAAAGCCGAATCTCTCAAATCACAAGCTGAAAAGGCCTCGAAAAAAGGTCTAACTCTCAGGTATCCCGAAGTGATCGACGAGAAAAGATTTCGCGAGCTGTTCCGTCTCGATCTGAGCGGTCTGAGCTTCGCATTTTTTGGTGGTTTCGATTGCTGCGGCGGAGAGCTTGATGAGAAGCTGCTCAAGAGCATGGTCGAATCAGTCGGCGCCGTGGTCCGGCAAAGCGTCGATCACGAGCTTGATTATTTCGTTCTGGGAAACCGCAAGGGCGACGGAAAGATAGCGGCTTACAACAAAGCTAAGAAGCTGCAGAGCGAAAATGGAAAGTTACGAATTCTCGATGAGAAACGCTTTCTCGATCTGGTGCGCACCGATCGAATTCACCACGAAAGCAATGGTGGCATGGATTTTCCGACCTTCCTGAGCCGGCTGCACGGCACCGTCGATGATGGCAAACTGGGGCGAGCCATGAAAATGCTCAAGACCGAATCTTTTAAACTCTACTCTCGCATCCATGATGGCACGCTCGTGGGCGTTGTGCGCAGTCAATCAAGCAGCGGCACGGTGTATGCCAGCTGGCTCACACAGGAGGGCACCTATGGATGCGCCAAACCGGATCTGGAAGACTGTATGGGCTTGCAGGGCAGCATTTGCAAGCATTTGCTCGTCTTGCTCGTTGCCCTGGCGCGCGCTGGCGAGATCGAGTGCAATCTCGCCTACTCCTGGGTAGACAAAGCTCGCGGTAAGCGACCGAGAGCGGACGCCGACCTGGTGGCCAACACCTTTCTGCAGTATAAGGGCGCCGAGGCAGGCGAGATAGACTGGCGTCCGACGCAAACTATTCCTGAGGACTTTTATGCCTACTGAACGGCCGAGCGGTTCTGCTTCAGTATGGTCTGTATATTGGAATGCCGGGCGGGTAGACGTACCATGTATTTCGAGCGTTAGTACAAAGACGCAGGATGGCCTGTTCGTTCTCCAGCTGCTTTTGATAGTATGCAACATTGTCGTTGTAAGCCTTGAGAAAGCTTTCGGCGCGAGCCTTGCCAGCCTCGACTCTGGCTCGTGTCTCTGCCTCCGACTCACCATAATGGCGGAACGGATCGGATAGACCACCGGTGGCGGCAGTGGCCCGAGACAAGAGTTGCTGCGCTTCATCCAAGCGTTGCTGGGCAGCATCAACGCGTGCCGCCGCCTCTGAGTAATAGCCTGCTTGATTGCCCAGCGGCCAGAGGGAGACCTCTTGCAATGACGGTCCGGAGGGCGGAGATTGATGAATGGGCGGCAAACGTCGTTTTATATCGGCGTCCGATATCGTCACCTCAGCCGGCGGGGACGATTGAGATTGGCTGTTGGAGCCCTTCTGCGAGGGTGCGATCTGCTCGACTTTGAAATCGCTCTTTTGCACTTGCGCTTTTGCTTGCGCTGTTTGCGATTGCATGGCTCGCAGGGCATATTTGCCATACTGGCTCTTCGGGCTCATCTTATATACCTGCCGGTACATATCGAGAGCTTCCGCCGTTTTGTCCGTGCGCATCAAACAATCAGCGTAGTAGTAGTAGTTGACGACCGTTTTTTGGCCGCTGTTAATCGCTTTCTTGAGCGCCAGAGCGGCGTCGATGTAGTTGCCGCCCTTGTAGAGCTCCTCCCACGTCCACTGTTCGGCACTTGATGACGACGGCAGGAAAACGACCAGACCGAGCTGGACAGCTAGCATGGTAATTACTGTGGCTCTCTTCTTCATTGACATACTCGCTCGCGGTAAAAGTCAATCCAACAAGCGCCGTCGGCTTAGGCGAGCACCTGACCTGCATTATATCTTGAAACGTCGATGCTCTGTAAGCCTGGATCATCCCGGTTCTTGAGCCAATCAGGACGAGAGAGCGCAAACCGGGGTGCTATATAAACCGCTGATCTCTTGAATATGCGCGGCGCTCCTGGCATCGTTCTCAATACGAAAACTTGAAAATCATTTACATTCCGGGCACTCTTCCATGCCTCAGGCGGAACATTCGTTCAGCTTTGGTACTCTATAATGCATTAGGTCACATCGACCAGCCTAGAATTTTGAGGGGATAGTAATATGAAAAGGTCTGTTTTACTCGCGTGCCTATGCGTGGCCATCGTTGGAGCATGTCTGCCCGCCGATGCGCAAACGAAACCGGCCGGCAGCAATGACAACAAGGTCGTTGCCGGTGCCAAAGCAGTCGGCAGAGGAATTATGTGGGGTCCCAAGAAACTCTGGGGCGGCATGAAGGCAGTTGGCAAGAAAGTCAGCGGAAAATAATCTTCCCTTCCCTCAACCCAGAGACTAAACGGCTGTCCTGACACGGGCGGTCGGTTTCAGAGCGCTGCAGGATATTAGCCGGCAGCGCTTTTTGTTGGCGCTTGATGGAGAGATAATGGCGGCGTAAGCCGGGTACGTTCAAGTGCGCTCCATTCAAAGCATCATATTCATACGACTCTTTGCCGTGATCATCGTTTTCTTCACGGTAGTGTCAGCGGTGGCTTACTTCGTCACCCACGAAGCGATCAATCAATTCATTGTCTCCGATGCATCAACGTCGCTCTCGTTCATCATCAATAACGTCAAGACGAACTATGAATACAATCTCATGGCCCTGGATGAGATTGCCTCCATGGACGGATTTCTGCCATTCGAGCCTCGCACCGCCCGTGGTGTAGTGCGCGATTTCCTCGACTTCCCGAACATATTCAATACGGTTCATTTGTATAGAACCGACGGCGCCCTCTTGTTTGCGGAGAAGAGAGCCAGCATGGGCTCTTATAATCCGCGCCCGAATTTTTACCTCAAAGATCCTGACTTCATTTCCCTGGCGAAAACGGTCATCGCTGAAAAACACTCGCGAGCCAGCAAAGTTTTCTACACTCCAAGTGGCACCTTGTATCAGACCTATATAACCCCGGTATTCGCCGATCGCGAAAAGAAGGAGGTGTTCGGCATCTTGAGCGGCGGGGTATTCCCGCGTTTGCAACGAATCGATTACCTCTTGCATGGCTTGCAGTTGGGCCAGGACAACTTCATTTTGATTTCCGACAGCAACGGGCACTTTCTCACCAGCGACGGTATCACGGAAAAGGATGCGGCCGCTGCCGTGCAAAAGCACACAGATCAAGCGGCCAGGCTCTTCTACGGTTCCACTGCCTCAGATGAAACAAAAGCGCTCATATCACAAAAACTGCCCGTGTTGAAACGCTCGTACATCATCATGTCTCTGCCGATTCAGGAATTGAAGCTGATCGTAACTCTGGGGGTGAGCACCGGCCGGGTCGAGGCGAAGAGCAGGGAGCTCTTCTATAACTTGCTCGTGGCGCTTGTTCTGGGATTGTTGCTCAGCCTCGCCGCATCGATTGTGGTCGGCGATCGTCTGGCTAAACCCTTGCGCCAGATCGCAGATGCAATCAGCGAAATAAACAAAGGTAACTTTGCCATCCGTGTCGGGTACTCAGGCGAGGATGAGATTGGCTATCTATCTAATGCCGTAAACTTGCTGGCGGAGAAGATACAGAAGAGCGAGTATCTGGGCAATCTTTGGTGTACAGAAGAAGAGTTGGCGCGCGCTGAGACTGAGGGTGAGGGGCATGATGAAGCTGATAGCGAAGGCAGTCCGCCTGGCGAGTCCAGCGAGCGAAATGCAACGGAGAAGGCGAGCGAGACTCCTGACGCTACCAAGACATGATGAAGTTCTTTCGCATCAAGAAGTCGACGACGTTTAAAACGCACTTCTTCAGTGCCCTTTGCAGAAGCGCATTTACCAACACAAGTCTTATTTTTGTCAGCAGCGTCTTCGTAAAGTCGGTGGGCGGCAAAAATTACTCGCAACTATTTTTCTTTGCCAGCCTGGCATCAATTCTCTACTACATTCACTTCGCCTTGCGGGGCGACAAAGAAGCGTACGTCGTCTACAAGATAGTCATCGCCCTGGCCCTGATCGCATCGATATTTTGTTTTCTCGAGCCGCGCTGGGCGCTGTTGGAACCTTACAATCAGGCGAGCCTCTACTTCTTCGCTGTCTGCGTTATCGTTCTCGACCTGATCGGCACTACCCTAGGCCCGGTCATATTGCAGTTATCCGTCAACCCGGCAATTTTTAAGGAGGTGTACCAGAAGATTGTTACCGCCGAACTGGTTGCTCGAATAGCGGCCGCGGCATTCATCTGGGTTTTGAGCATCAATCATTGGCTTGTATTCTGGTATCCCGTAGGCTGGCTGACATTGATCATTCATTTTTTTCTGTTCAACGTGACGGTGGTTCGCCTGCGTTATGCCGAACGAGAAGCCAAAACCCGTCCGAGTGAGCCACAGAGCAGCAAGGATGTGGTTAAAAACGTGGGCAAAGCGGTCAAATTTATTTTCTCGAACTCTATGGTTCGCATGGCCATGGTCATCATGGTC
The DNA here is from genome assembly GCA_021324135.1 of Pseudomonadota bacterium. Lineage (GTDB taxonomy): Bacteria > Cyanobacteriota > Vampirovibrionia > Obscuribacterales > Obscuribacteraceae > JAJPJO01. Next base: position 7,028 of record JAJPJO010000072.1, on the reverse strand, counting down.
TGGTCGCAGGTGGCTAAATTTTTCGTCGAATATCTCTTTTATCAAGCAGCCGACGCCCGATTTCCATCTGCTCGCCAATTAGCTGTTTTCATCAGCCTGATTACCATGGCAATGATTGTCCTGTCGCTTGTTCTCCAGCACCTTTTCGGAAAGCGACTGACCCAGCGTTTGCAGTTGAGCACGCTCTTTACCTTTCAGCCGGTGAACATTTTGTTTCTCGGAGCGCTCGCACTGATCGTGCCGCCGTTCTGGCCGATGGTACTGCTCCTGGTGACATTCAATATTATCAATCGCAGCATTCAGCTGCCCGTTTCACGCCAGTGTCTGGTGCCTATTCCGCGGAAGCGCCGGGCTACCATCGTCTCGATCATTTGTGTGCTGATGTCCACCGCCACGATGCTTGCCAGTGGTGCCCTGGCACTAGTCAAAGAGGCCTTGCAATTCAATGATTTCTTGCTGATGCTGTTATTTTTCGCTGCCGGTATCTTGTTCCTGGTCACCGGTCTCGATTCTTATTACATTAGAAACCTGTGGAGTTTCTATCGCGAGGCGCGCTCGGGGCGCTGGCAGGAGGAGCCTGTTGTAGAGACCCTGTCATCAATCGAGCTCGAAGCGCGCGAAGCTGTGGATGACCCTGCCGATTTCAAGCCCACTGCCGATCTGACAGCCCACCCGATCCTGGAAATCTACGCCACCTCCTTTGATAAATCAGACCTCAAATACATCACCAGGGACCACAAACAATTGCTTAACTCGAAGCAGACCGATCTTGTCTTGCTCGGCTTGCGAATTGCATTTGTTACAGGTTTCCCGTGGCTTGTGCCAATAATGAATCAGGCGCTGGCGCACCAATCGTATGAAGTGAGAAAGTTTGCCAGGCTTGCATTGCGAGTCAATGGTGAGTTCAAGAACATCACCGCCTACTCGTCTGTTTCACGCCGCCGAATCAAAGGTCTGGCGCTGGAGTTGTTGGAGGCGACGCCGCAATCAGAGCGCATCGAGAGATTGAAACGCCTGCTGCAGAATGCCGATCTGTATGCAGTAGAATCATTGATCGAAGTGCTGACCGACAGCAAGTTCGTGCATTTGCGAGAAACGTTGCTCGACTGCATTGATGCCAACACCGGTCAACTCTGCTTGAAACCGATCGTCGATCGCATGTATGAATGCGATTTCCAGTCCGGCAAACTTTACAGAGAAGCCCTGAGCAATCTTTCATTCGGGCGGAACAGCCCGGAGGTCCTTAGTGTCGTAGAGAGCAATCTGTCCAGCCTCAATCGAGAAAGGCTGGCTCTGGCCTCGCAATTGGCAGCAACATCTCATGACACCGGGGAGATGCAGCGCTTCATGCATACTCTTTTTGTCGAGGAATACCGCCTCTGTCCCTTTGAACTTGATCACAGGGTAACAAACACGATTGGTGAATTCCTTGCCATTTCACCAGAGGATCGTTCCATTCTCATCGACATGCATCTGGAATTTCTCAAGCGCAGCCAGTTCTTTCGAACCTGGCGCTCGCTGATGGCTTGAATGAGCAGGGCAGAGCAAGCGCGTCATCGGCATTGGCATTATAATAGGCTTAACACGAGGCAATACTATGACGAAAGCTTCCCTTCGGATCATCATTCTTTCGCTTACCGGCGGCTTTATGGTGGCATTACTGGCCGCCGTGCACGAGGAAAGCTCTAAACAAGGGTGCGGCATTGTCGGCACGGGGACCACTATAGGAGAGGTCCGGGTGTATGATGCGGATTCCGAAGAAGGCGTCTTATGCTCGAAACATCATTGGTACCAAGCGCGTTTGCGACCTGTCAATCAATCAAACTGATCAGACGCCGATCGCCAGGCTTTTCAGCTCATGGATGGCCAGCAGTTTTTCATAGCAGCAGACACCATTCTCTTTCGACCAGGCGAGATGCTCGGCAGCGCCTTTCAAGTCACCGGCGATCGATCGAATGATACCACTGGCGGTGTGAACGTCTGTTTTCTCCGCCTGACTTGATGCCAATTCAAGCAACTCTTCATAGCTCAGTTCGTTCAGAAGAAAGCGGATCACAGGAGCCGGCCAGATGGTCAGATCTCTCAGCTCATCCGCCTTTTGCATGACGCTTGCACTGATTGTCATACCAGCTTTTCTATTGGCCAGAATTGAGAAGACCAGAGCATTTATGGCGTTGCCCGGCTCATTCTTGCCAAATTCAAGTTGGGCTGCGAAGAATGTCGCGCCCGACTTGGCGTATTGCCCGCTCAGATATTGCGTCAGAGCCAGAAGCATGAGGAAAGGAGCGGTGCGTTCTTTGCCCTCGGCGACATATTGCTCGCAAAGCTCGACAGCTTCGCCGAATCGTCCCAGAAAGGCAAGTGCTTCTCCTTTGTATACTTGAAAGCCGTCGATGTCCGGTCGCAACTCGATCAATCGCCCGGCATCCACGAGGGCAAGGTCATAGGCACTGAGCTGGCGATTTACGAAGTAGCGGTTCAAGTGCGCGCCAATATGGTTTGGATCCACCTCGACGGCGCGGTCGAAGTCTGCCTTGGCACGTTCGAATTCCTCCTTTTGCGCCAACAAAGATCCTCTCGATATGTAAGCTTCGCAGTTCGGTCCTGACTCGAGAGCGGCTGTGTAGTCGTCGAGCGCGCCTTCGATATCTCCGAGTTGCTCCCTCAGCGCCGCTCTCTCGATATAGTTATCGACCCCCCCTTCCTCGAGTGATACCACTTTATTCAAATCCTCGAGGGCGCGATCGAGATCCAGATTCAACCGGCATGAAAGGCGAGCCCGGTAGCGATAAGCCTCGACCAGGCGAGGCTCTTTTGAAATGGCAGTCGAGTAGTCGTCCAGGCTCTGGGTGAAATTGGAGAGACACTCCTGGGCCATGCCGCGGATCAAGAAGGTCTCAGCGCCATCATCGCCCAATTGCAGGAGATGATTGAAATCATCCAGAGCTTGCTCGAATTGATCTTGACCGGCCAGAAGCAAGCCGCGAAGCTTCCAGGCCCGCGTACAGCGCTCGTCCTTGCTTATGGCGAGGCTGTAGTCGTCGAAGGCATCCTCACGATTGCCGATGCATTCCTTTATATAGCCTCTGGTGACATAATCGTCGGCGGCATCATCGAGCGAGACTATTTTGTCGAAGTCTTCCAGAGCATCATCCAGTTTTCCTCTGACGAGCGACAACCGCCCTCGCCTTCTGTAGGGCTCAGCCAGTTCGGGACGCAGGCTGATGGCCTTTGTATACTTGTCCAGCGCACCTTCGAGATCATTGATGCATTCCTTGATCAGTCCGAGGGCAAGAAAGCTTTCGATATCATCGGGATCGATCGCGATTGCTTTGTTGAAGTCATCGAGCGCCGGTTCATACCGCTCCTGTTGAGCCTGCAGTCTTCCTCTGCGCTTGTATGCCGATGCCAGAGTAGCATCGATTGAAACAGCTTTGGAAAAGTCATCGAAGGCGCCTTGTTCGTCATTCAGCTGTTCTTTTATGGTGCCCCTGAGCAGATAATTTTCCGCGGCGTTGCCTTCCAGTTCGATTACACGTTCGATATCGCTGAGCGCTTGCTCGAAACGTCCCTGTTGAAAAAAGAGATTGGCTCTGATTTTGTACGGCTGAGCGAGAAGCGGATCCTTTTCGATGGCCAGCGAATAATCTTTGCGCGCGCTTTCAAAATCGTCCAGACATTCCCAGACGGCGCCGCGAGAAAGATAGTTCTCAAAGGCGCCATCCAGGGAAATCAATCGATTGAAGTCGACGAGGGCTTGCTTGTACTCACCTTTTCGGCCGAGCAAGTTGCCTCGACAACGATAGCCTTCGGCGAGCTCCGGATTTTCCGCAATGGCATTCGAGTAGTCATCCAGCGCTCCGCGGAAGTCCTCCATGCGCTCTTTTACCAGACCGCGGGTAATGTAATCGTCTGCCACCCAGCCCTCAAGCTCAAGCACTTTGTCGCAGTCAGCCAGGGCCTTCTCCAGTTCGGAGCAGTCCCAGTACACGCTCGCTCTTAAACGGAATGCATCGATAGCATTAGGATTTACTGTCAACGCTTTTGAAAACTGCTCGAGAGATTCCTCCGAGCGCCCGGCGATATGAAACAGGCGAGCCAACATCAACAGTTTTTCGACCTGATTGGGATCAGCGGCCAGTGTGCGCTTGCACTGGTCGATCATCTCCTTCAACTCATCCTCAGAAAATGTGTTTTCCGGCATCCTTCATACAACAAATCGCGGGCGCGCTACTTACAGGATTTCTGGCGAGAATATAATGCGTTTATCAAGGCGGTGGCTGATTATCTGCCGTTAGGATTACATTCCCGAGCCGATCGCCGCCTAAACCTGTATAAATATAGGCTGTTAATCAGTTTCACTCTTGTTCAATCATCATCGCCTGTGCAAGCGAGTGAAGCTGCACCAGATATGGTGCGACATCTCCGATCATTCCCTCAGACAGATTGCTCATTAGAGATGCCCTTCCTGAGACCATGTGCTAAGCCGGGCGCCTTTGTGGCATATCATTCTTTGGATTAGCTGGAGCAACTGCGTGAGCGACTATCAGGAAAAAGAAAAGCTCTCGTTTGAATTGAAAGAGAAGGACTCATCTCCTCAGGAAAGCGAAACGCTTCACGCTAAGCCGGTTTTGACCCCCGGGCAGACTCTGGCGAAGCATTACGAGATCATATCTGAGCTGGGTCGTGGTGGTAACAGCATTGTCTACCGAGCCAGGCATCTTCTTCTTGATGAGCCCTGTGCGCTAAAGCTGCTCTTGCCGGATCGGATTCCAAATGAAAAGGCGATCAGGCGTTTTCAGCAAGAGGCAAAGGCTGTAAGCCGTCTGGCTCATCCCAATATCATCAGATTACGAGAGTTTGGCATTGATGATAGCGGCAGGCCATTCTTGGCCATGGATTTTGTAGAAGGCACACCGCTCTCGAGCATGATCGAGGGTTCCGGTCAGTTGTCCGTCGGGCAGACGATTGATCTGGTTTCGATTGCCTGCGATGCTCTCAGGCATGCACATGGCGAGGGCGTGGTGCACCGAGATATAAAACCAAGCAACATCCTGGTAGGCAAAGGAAAGGACGGCACACCGGCTCCCAAAATTGTCGATTTCGGCATTGCCAAACTGGAAGCGCCAGAGCAGGCTTTGAGCCTGACTGAAACGGGCGAGATTTTCGGCAGCCCTCTCTACATGAGTCCTGAGCAGTGCCTGGGCAAGCCGGTCGATGAGCGCACCGATGTCTATGCGCTCGGCTGTGTCCTTTATGAATGCGTTTTCGGCAAGCCGCCATTTACCGGCGAGAGCGCCATTGAGACTTTGATGGCGCACGTTCAAGAGGAGCCGTCGATCGATGAGAGCGTTTGCGGAAAACCGCTGAAACGTGTGATCGAGCGCTGCCTGGCTAAATCACAGGCGGATCGCTATCAGTCTATCGCAGCCTTGCAGGAAGATTTGAGCAAGGCCAAGCGTGGGGAGGAGCCCAGGCACGGAGCAGCGAAGCGGCGCACTGGCGACAAAGCGGCGATTAGGCACAATCCAAATCCAGCGACGATTGTCCTGATAGTGGCGGCGCTTGCCACCTGCGCTTTTCTCGTCTATGGCTTAACCAATCCACAAACACGACAATTTTTCAGCACGGGCAGTCAGTTCGATATGGGCGAAGACCGCATTCATCCGCATGAAATCAGGGCTCTTCAGGACATCAAACCTGGTGATGAGTATGCCGAAGCCGACCGTGCCGATGAGAGCAGCAGGCAGTATTTTATGCGCGGCGATTATCCTAAGGCGATCGATCAGCTCAGCTTCGCAATCAAGACATTCAAGGAAGGCGGCAGGCACTATGATAAAACCGGCGATACGGAAACGACTTATCTAGCCATGGCGTACATGCACAGGGCGGAATGTTATGTCATGCTCAATCAAAACGACAAAGCCACGAGCGACTATAGAGAGGCGCTGCGCTTATATGCCAGGGTGAAAAACAGCTACGTTCCTATGTATGAGCAGGCGGTTCGGGGATACGCCGGACTCTTGCGGGCTCAGGGTAAAGCCGGTGAATCCCGGAGAATGCTGGATGAGTACAAGGCAAGCAAACGAGTTACAAATATTCCTTGACCCTTTGTGCATGGAGCGCGCCCGTCCTAAAATGGAAATACTTCCGTCCTTGCACCCCTAATTTGCGGGCAATTGTCGTATATTACCCATGGATACCCAAGAGGCTGTTTACTAAGGGAGCACCCCAGTATGCATAGTCGAAGACACAGGCGCAATTCGGGAGAAAGAGCCAGAGCAGGCCAGACTTTTATTGAGGTGGTTTGCGGCATGATGATTCTCATTCCGATTGCCTTGCTTGGCATCGACCTCATGACTCTCGTCCTGGCAAACTCTGCCAACGATACGCTTTGCAAAAACTGCGCCAGAGCGGCGGCAAACGCCAAGGACAGCGGATCGGGAATGGCGGCGGCCGTTCAGATCGTTCAGGACTTCAAGAACTCGGCAATCATTGAAAAGGTCGGGTTCGATACATCGAAATTTGTGTACAACGACGGCAAGGGGGCGGTCATAACCGAGACGGTTATGCTGGTCAACTTGCCGGTGGTGCTGCCGGGAATGACACCGCAGGTATTGTTCCGGGCCAGAGCCAGCCAGCCGGTCGTTGGAGTAAGCGTCGCTCCTGTATAGGACGCAGCGCTTAAAAATGTACTTACATTCTCTGATAAACACCTAATTTGCCTGAATCACTCGTAGACTTCTCACATGGCAGTCACCACGAGTAAGCGAAACGCATGGCAATATAATCCAGGAGATGTGAAATTGAAAAACGACAGAGTGAGAGCCGATTGATTTTTGAGAATGAGCCGATTGATTTTGATTACACGTGATTGAGACCGATTAAATGAAAGATGGGACGATGAGCGCATGAAGAAATATAGATTTATCCGCGGCCGCGATGGCGGCGCGCTGGGACTGGCTGCTGCGTTGGGTTTTGCTCTGGTATTAATAGTGGTGGCATTCTTCACCCTATCGCTGTACTTC
>JAJPJO010000159.1 GCA_021324135.1 Pseudomonadota bacterium | reverse complement strand
GGTTGTTTTCAACTTGGTTCTTCAGCAGACACGCACAAGAATTAGAGAACGCGAGAATCTGCGCTTTGTACGAACGCAAGTCTTTGGCATCGTGCGTAAACTGTTTGTGGAAATCGGAAGACGGTTCGAGCAAAGCAACGTGCTTGATGCACAGGACGACATCTTCTATCTGGAAGCTGAAGAAATTCTCGGCTTTATCGAAAGAGGCACGGATCAGGTCGATCTGAGGGAACTGGTCGCCATGCGCAGGCGGGCATTCGCAGACTATGAAGCAAGCGCTGTACCGGCTGATCGCCTCATGGTCAGGACCGATTTAGCCTCAAGCTCAGGTGAGCAAGTCTATTCATTCGATTGCATATTGCCTGCCGATTTGATACCAGAGCCAACGGACAACGGCGCAATAAACACCGCAGACAGTACCGCACTAACCGGACTTGGCTGCTGCCCGGGAATTTTACGCGGTCGCGCACGAGTAATATCTGATCCCAACGCCGAACACCTCGAGCCAGGCGAAATCCTGGTTGCCCAGCGCACCGATCCCGGCTGGATAACCGTCATTGCGCAGGCAAAGGGAATTGTCGTCGAGTATGGCAGCTTGCTCTCCCACACCGCCATTGTCGCCAGAGAGCTTGCCATACCGACGGTTGTGTCAGTTCGAGGTGCCACCACAAAGATCAGGACGGGCGATCAAATTGAGATTGATGGCGCTAATGGACTCGTCAGAATTGTCGAGCCCGAGGTTCGCATCCTCGATGCAGAGGCGTATGATGCATGTCCTTCTGATGCAAACAATCCGGCGACAGAATCGCCGAGCGAAAGCCTGAAAAGCGAGATCGAGTCAAAGGCAAGTTTCGGCTTCATCAGATACGCTCAATGCTGGGAGGATGCAGACGTGCTCATTCAAGCGATGAACATCAAGCCGGGCGATGCATGTCTTTCCATCGGCTCAGCAGGTGATAACACGCTCGCCTTGCTGGCGCAAAATCCATCGAAAGTGGTGGCACTCGATTTAAATCCGAGCCAGATCGCCCTTCTCGAACTCAAGGCAGCGGCATTTCGGGTTCTCGATTACGAGGAGATGAAAACCTTGCTTGGTTATTCGCGCGGCGCAAACCGCTGGCATCTTTTTTGCAGAGTCAAGCACTGCTTGAGCAAAGAGTCGCTTAGATACTGGTGCGAGCGGCGTCGTCAAATCGAATCGGGCGTGGTCTCATGCGGAAAGTTCGAACGATACTTCCAAATCTTTAGAGAGGTGATTTTGCCCCTGGTTCACTCCAGACGAACGGTAGATCAGCTCATTGCCTCAAAGAGCCGAGCGGCTCGCGAAGAGTTCTACTTGAGAAAATGGAACAACTGGCGCTGGCAAATCCTCTTTCGCCTTTTCTTCTCGAAGGGCATCATGGGCAGACTCGGCAGGGATCCTCAGTTTTTCACCTATGCCGATGGCAATCTCAATGAAATGCTCCTGGCTTTGACAAAGCATGCGCTTGTGGATCAAGATCCTTCAATCAACCCTTATCTGCACTGGATTTTGAACGGCACTTTTGGAGAAACGCTCCCTTACTTTCTGAGGCGCGAAAATTTCGACTCGATCAAAGCAAACATCGACAAACTTGAATGGCATCAAATCTCGCTTGAAGACCATTTGTCCTCTTGCCCCGACAATAGCTATGATGCCTTTAATCTCAGTGACGTCTTCGAATATTGCTCGCCGGATAATTACAGAGCCACTCTTGCCCTGCTGGCTTTGAAAGGACGATCGCAGGCTCGCTTAGTGTATTGGAACATGATGGCACCAAGAAGATGCAGCCAGGCACACACCGCTGATGTGCGCCGCTTGAATGACCTGAGCAATGATTTGTACTTGTCCAACAAAACATTTTTCTATTGCGGTTTCAACGTGGAGGAGATCGTTAAAACCACAAGCTTGCCCGAAGCGGTCTCTAAAAGTAAACACCCCTACACTGTCTCCGCTCCCGCCGCTTAGCATATCAATCGCTGAGTCTGTCCGGCTCAACACTTAGCGAAATGTGCCTTCGGTCGCTGCTCAATCATGTTGTCCGGCTAACATTAGATTGGTAGTCCGGAGGACGAGAATGGTAGGCGCAGTATGTTGAGTCCATGGATAGGAGTAACGCTTGTGATGGTGGCATTGATGATCACCATACACTTGCTCAGTATCTTTAGAGACGAAATCGGCGACGCTGAAGCAGTCAGGAAAACGCTCCATGTGGTCATGGGCACAATCACTCTATCTTTTCCGTGGCTCTTCGCGGATCCCATGCCGGTTCTCGTTCTGACGGTAATCTCAAGCATATTCATAATGCTGCTGAAGGTATCGAATCTAAAGCAATGGAGTTCCGTCATCTGCGCCAAGGGCAGAAATTCAATCGGGGAAATCTGCTTTCCCCTCGCTGTTGGCTTGACCTTTATCCTGTCCGGCGGCAACAAGGTATTGTATGTCGTGCCAATCTTGCTGCTTACGTTTGCTGATGCTGCCTCTGCTTTAATTGGGAAACGATTCGGCAGAATGAAATATAGCACCGGCGATGGTACCAAAACGCTTGAAGGAAGTCTGGCATTCTCGGCTGTAGCTTTCCTCTATACTTTCCCAATCTGCTGCCTGAGCGGTCTGGGAATGGCCGAGTCACTCACGATTGCATCCATACTCTCGTTGCTTGCCATGATGTTTGAGGGCGTCGCCTGGTCAGGGCTTGATAATCTGTTTGTACCGCTGGGCGCATTTTTGGTTTTGAAAACACATATCGGATTGCCTGAGTCGATGTTGATTTTACGACTGGGACTGCTTCTGCTTCTCTCCCTGATTGTTCTTGTTTCCAGACGTAATACCACACTTAATGGCAGCGGAATCATCGCCTCAGCGCTTTTTTGCTACTTGAGCTACACCATTGGCGGTATCACATGGGCAGTTATGCCCGTCATCCTTTATTTGAGCTACAGGTTTTTGCTGCCGGCCCGGTTTCGCGATCTTCAAAACGCTCACAGCGTTTACGGCGTAGGTTCGGTTGGCTCAGCCGCGGTAGTATGGCTTCTGATTGCCAATCTCAACCACAGCGAAAGCTTCATTGTTCCTTATGCGCTGACATTTGCAGCCCATGCAGCGATTATTTCCACTGCCCATCTGCGCTTCACCAACTTCAACAGGGTCAAACTGCTTGCCCTTCTCTATGCCATTCTAAAAGCCTGGTGCCTGATTTGTATTCCGCTGATTCTTATCAAGCCGAGCGCCCACATCCTCGTATTGACGATTTTCCTGGCCCCATTTTGCATCGGCATTCCGACGTTCCTCTTTTACGTTTCCAACGCGCACCGCGGGGCTTCGTTTAATCTGCCCTCACGCTGGTGGAAGCAAGCATCCTTTGTCGCTCTTGGATCAGCAATCGGCTTAGTGATACTGCATGCCATTTGAAACCGCAATGGCCGCCTGCTTTAACCGCCAGATGACAACCTTTCGACCGTGAAACGGCCAATATTGTCGCGCCGGTTGTAAACTTGGTTTAATAAAGGCGTTTTAGGACTACACGGAAGTCGACCTCTGCTGTCATACTGAGATTTCCGCCCTTTAACTAGGGGTGGGTTTCTATGGCTCTTTTGTCCCTGCCATAGTTCGATAGTGAGTTAAATCGTAATGAACACCAAACTGTATCTTGGAAATCTCCCTTTTAGCATCGGCGAAGACTACCTGCAGGAACTGTTTTCGCAATCCGGCAAGGTCGTTTCGGTTAAGGTTCCGACCGACCGTGAAACCGGCAGAAAGAGAGGTTTCGCTTTTGTTGAGATGGAAAGCCAGGCGGAAGCTGAAGCTGCTGTAAAGGCTTTCAACGGCCACACTATCGAAGGAAGGCAGATTGTCGTCAATCCCGCTCGTCCGTCGACCAAAGACAGACCTCGCGGCAAGAGATAATCGGTAATTCGAAGCCCGAAAGTGACCTGGTCATCGCCAACGACGCGATGACCGGTATTGATTGTGCCAGCAATAACCAGGTAAGCGCAAGTTGCATCAGTCCGGCATGAAGCATGTGTTGGGACTTGTGTTGGGACTTTGTATGCGGTTGTAGATGCCATCGCGCTGCTCTTGCTGCTTCTGACGAGCCTGCAGCCACTTCTCGAGAATGATCTTCAATTGCTCGACACGCACTGGCTTTGCCAGATAATCATCCATTCCCGATTCCAGGGCTGCTTCCTTGTCGCCCTTCATCGCCCCGGCTGTCATGGCGATAATGGTGGCACGGGCGCGCTTGCTGCTATCCTCAATCAATCTGATCGCGCGCGTGGCGTCGTTCCCGCTTAAATCAGGCAGATTGACATCCATCAAAATCACGTCGAATTCACCTGTGCCGCCCTTCACGATCGCATCATTGCCTGTTTCTACGGCTTGCGCTTTGACCCCCAGAGCGACCAACTGACGCAGCGCCAACTCACGCAAAACGGGATTATCCTCTACGACCAGGACGCACCTGCCGGCAGCCAGAGCGGGTGCTATTGGATCGATGGCAGAGCGGGTCAGATTTGAAGCGGGATATTTTTCAGGTGCGCCCATGGGCGTTTTGTCAAAGTGAACCTTGAACCAGAACGTGGAGCCTTGCCCTTTTTGGCTTTCAAAGCCAATCTCACCTCGCATCATGTCGACGAACCGCTTGCTTATGGTCAAGCCCAAGCCGGTGCCGCCAAACCTGCGCGTGGATGAATTATCCACTTGCGTAAACGGCATGAACAGCAATCGCTGTTCTTCTTTATCTATGCCGATGCCGGTATCAGTGACAATAAACGTGATAATGGCCGTCTTGCTGTCCTGGCGGTCCACTTCAGCTCGTACCGTTACTCCGCCTTCGGCAGTAAACTTGACTGCATTGCCGATCAAATTGATCAGAATCTGTCGCACTCGCATCGCGTCTCCGTAGACGAACTGCGGTACATCTTTATCAAGGGTGACTTCTAAGCTTATGCCCTTTGAAGATGCCGCAGCGGACAAAAGTGAGACGCAATCTTTCACGAGGAAAGTCGGGTCAAAAGGCTCGTACTCTAGCGTCACCTTGCCGGCCTCAATCTTGGAAAGATCGAGTATATCGTTGACAACGGCAAGCAGAGCTTTGGCCGAATCATACATCATCTGCAACAGTACGCGAGACTCGGTATCGTGTTCGCGGTCGAGCAAGAGCTCGTTCATTCCGATTATCCCGCTCAGAGGCGTGCGCAACTCGTGACTTATGTTAGCGACGAATGCTGATTTGAGGTTCGAAGCCTCAAGAGCCTGATCCCGGGCGGTTTGCAATGCAACGTTTGCATCGCCCAACTGTTGCACACGCTCTTGCAGATCCTCATAGAGTTGCTTGATTTTCTGCTCTGCTTCTCTCTTGGCACTTATGTCGCGCACCACAACAGCGGCGCCGACGACTTCAGTGCTGGGTCCTCTGATCGGTGAGCAGGTCACCTCGACATTCAATATAGTTCCATCTTTGCACAATCTTATGGTTTCAAAATCGCGCACGTGCTCTCCATTTTTGATCGTCTCAAGCATGCCGTCAATTTCCTGCTGCCTATCAGGGGGAGCAAGAATTGAGACCGACTGACCAATTATTTCCGAGGCTTTATAGCCATACAATTTTTCTGCGCCTGTGTTCCAGGAGGTAATGATGCCGTCAATCGTTTTGCTGAAGATGGCATCATCAGAGCTCTCCACCACCGCAGCCAACTGCGCTCTCATTTTCTCTTGCTCTGCTTCCGATGTAAGATCCACAGCCACTGAACCGATGAATTGCTCCCCTTTGTAATCACTCCAGGGAAACCGTACTATCAACCAGCGCCTGTACTCTCCATCAGGTAAGGGCATGAATACGATGTCTTCGCGTGCCTTTCCAGTGCGCAAAACATCCTGATCGAACTCTACTTCTCTATCGATTATATGCCTGGGAATCCAATGAAAAAGCCCCTGGAACGGACGTTTAAGTTGCTCGAGGCTCAACCCGGTAAGGCGTTCGAATTCGCTGTTTACGTAAGTGAACTGTCCCCTGGCATTACGAATGGCAGCCGCCACCGGAATGTTAGACATGAATGTGTCGAACAGTTGATGCTGGTAATTCAGTTTATTCAGCACCTGATTTCGGGTCGCGATTGCATCTTGCAAATCGCGATAGGTTGGTAACTTCACCGCCTTGATAGCGATCGGCCAGACCATGGCTGAGGCGATAATGCCGAAAAATCCGGCGGCAAGATCGAGTAGCAGTTCGGGTGCAGGCAAGGGCACAACAGTGAGGCATCCTTTTACGACTCTGCCGATTCCCGAGCACAGGAAAAATAAAGAGAACACGATCAGATAAGGCGATAATCTGCGGCCTTTCCTGAACCATCCGTAAAAGAGGGCGGCGGTGATCGACAACATTGCTACGCCAATCAAGAGATTGGCTCCTAACGATAGTAGTCTTAGCGGCTCGATGCTCATTTCACTGTCCACCTGAGTTTATCGCTTCCCGAAATCGGCCTGCTACCGCATTTGGTATCAGCCATCTTGGCTCCGCAGCTCTTCTGCATTCCGGTAATCCAGTCTTCATATGCATTCTCTCTTAACACTGAGAAACTCACGCACTCGAGCAAAAGCCAAGCCGAGTGCTGCATACAGCCTTTCCGCCTCGGACCAGTCTTGCTCGAGAGCGATGCGCTCAAGCCGCAAACACAGTTGGGCCATTTCTCTTGCCGAGACCGTATAGCTGGAGCCTTTAATTTCATGCGCCATGCGGCATATGAGCGTAATGTCGCGATGTTCGAGAGCCGATTCAAGCTGGGCCATGAGAGTTTCAGTGACAGTCATGAACAGGACCAGAACATCATCCAACTGCTCAATACCATATAGAAACCCGAGTTCCGATCGGTTGATCGGATCCTCAAGCGCTTTCTCTTCGGCAGCCGCCTTTTTTAGCACTCGATTCAGCGCTTCATCAGCCGATTCAAGAACGTCCAGCGAGATTCTCGCCCAATTCTCGATTTTTTCGCGCACGGTTTCGCGGCTGATTGGCTTGTTAATGAAGTCATCCATGCCGGAGCGAACACACTGCTCTTTGACCCTTTCTTTATCAAGCGCCGTGCAAGCTATGATTGGCGTGTGCCTGCCGCGCTCAAACTCATGCATTCTGATCCGGAAGGCAGCTTCAAAACCATCCATCTCCGGCATCATGATGTCCATAAATATCAGTGCATAACTCTGCGCTTTGACCGCATCAACCGCCTCAACGCCATTGCAAGCGAAACTGACATCCACCCACATCCTCTCAAGAAGAACACCCATGATCTTCTGATTGACTGGGTGATCATCTGCCACCAATACGAGTGGCCTTGAATTTTCTGCCATCTATATCCGCCTCGGCTGGATCAAGCCGTTTGTGACAAGGTCATCCCAGGCGCTAGATGCAAAGCCCATGAATTAGTTCCGCATTAGTTTATGGTTTATTGGGTTTTAAATTGCTGAATTTGGCAGTCATGGAAGTCTCGAGCCGTCCATTAACGGTTGAGGAAGTGTTGCTTTGCCATGCTGGAGCTGAATCCTGGACGCCACAATGTAATCAACAGCAATTTTGGTTCTACAGATGAGTAATACAGCCAGCCAGTCGTTGACACCCAGATGCGCGGAGAAGCTCATAGGCTCTCGCCTCCATCTCCTGCCTCTGCAAGATTATTTGAACCACTCCCTGGCAAGCAGGCTGGATTATGAGCGATTTCGGCAAACTCTATTGCCGCACACCGATGTACTCAGTGATCAGGCAGATGAAACGTGGGTAGCGCTCCGGTCGGACAAGCCGGCCGCACATATATCATTGTGGTATGAGAGAACGCCGCCGCTTCATGAAGAGAAGATCGGCTGCATTGGACACTACGCGGCAACCGATCCTGATTCTGGTACGGCAATATTGAGACACGCGGCAGGCATTTTGGCCGGCCGAGGCTGTGATTTAGCTGTCGGTCCCATGGATGGAAGCACCTGGAGGCGCTATCGCTTTGTAATCGATAGCAATTCTCTGCCGGCATTCTTGATGGAGCCCCGCAATCCGGATGCTTATCCTGATCATTTCCGCAAAAACGGCTTCCAGACTCTGGCTACGTACAAGTCTTCGATTATGAAGGTGCAAGCGGCTTTCAATAAGAATGACGCTGATACTATAGACGGTATTAGCATCAGAACCATCGATACAAATGCGTTCCTTGAAGAGCTAAAGCTACTGTACGAAATATCTCGTCTTGCTTTCAAAGGAAATTTTCTCTACTCCGACATTTCCGAGCATGAGTTTATCCGGATGTACAGCCGCTGTCGGGAACTCATTCAGCCCGAGCTCGTTTTCATAGCCGAATGCGAGGGGCTTCCTGTTGGTTACTTGTTTGCCATGCCTGATCCCATACTGAGCTCGAGAAGCTCTAAGACTCTGGTCATAAAGACATTAGCGCGCCTGCCGGGAGCGGAGTTCAAAGGCTTGGGATTGAAGCTCGTTCATGCCTGTCATTCTCGGGCTCTTTTGCTTGGTTTTGATCAGGTAATTCATGCCCTCTACAAGGAAGACAACATCTCAAGCAGCTTCAGCTGCGGGAATGATGATTTCGCTCCCGTTGACTTTAGAAGATATGCGCTCTTTTCAAAACGACTCGGTGGAACTTAAGATGAAGAATTCGGCTGCACCATATACAATACCATTATCCTCGTACTCTTCCGATTGCGGAAAGGACGCGTCTGCTTGGCCCGATCGCGAGCCTGTCGGGGAAAAGCACTCTGGGCACAATCTTTCCGGCTTGCTCGATGATCTGGCACGGGAGCGCCCGGAACAAATCGCTCTCATTGAAGGAGTTGGGTCCGCCAAGCGGAGCATATGTTACAGGCACTTGCACGCCAGCGTTTGCGCCAAGGCAAGCGCTTTGCAAAAGCAGTCCCTGAGGGAAGGTGATACGGTTCTGCTCATAGAGCCGCTCTCCATTGAGTTGTATACGACGATTCTGGCAATTCTTCGCATCGGAGCAGTTGTGCTTCTGGTCGATCCGGCGCAGGGTCTCATGGGTCTTGAGCGTGCTCTTGCGCTGGTTAAACCGAGGGCATTCGTGGCAGCCGGAAAAGGGATTCTGGCCGTTCTTTCCTTGTCGGCTCTGCGGCGGTTGAGCATAAAATTGCTTGAGGGCATAAATCTGCCCTCTTGGACTGGTCTTGGGCGGTTCGACTCTATGCAATTCGATTCTTATCTACCCCCGCCTTGTGCCTTGAATCCAGATCAACCGGCATTGATTACATTCACAAGCGGTAGTACAGGCGGTGGCAAAGCGATAGTCAGAACG
>JAJPJO010000144.1 GCA_021324135.1 Pseudomonadota bacterium | reverse complement strand
TCAGCACTGCCTCTGGAAGCATTAATCATTACCACATGCGATCAACCTTATGTGACCGGCGATTTGCTTCAAAAGATCAAGGAGCTTTTCGAGCGCACCGGACGATCGATAGTATCAGCGTTCTACAACGGCTCTCCGGGCATTCCCGCTTTGTTTGCCAGGGACAAGTTCGGCGATCTGCTTACTCTAAGGGGCGATCGTGGGGCCAAGAAAATCATCACGCAGAGTGATGCCTTATACGTGGATGCGCCGCAAGCAGCAATTGACTTAGACACGGAAGAAGATATTGTTTTCCATTCTCGATTGTTTATTCAAGAACGTCAGCACACGCCCGCTTAGCAGTGAAAGGAGAGTTCGGTGAGCAAAGAAAATGGTAAAGGTGGCCAGGACATCTCGCGGCGAAGGTTCCTCAAGGGGGCAGGCCTGACAGCGCTCAGCATCAGCAATATGGCCGAAGGCAAGGCTGCGCCAATCAAGTCCGCAGTCGGCCCCGGACCGACAGCTTTGAGCCTGAGTGTGAATGGCGTGCAACACAAACTCCAAGTGGAGCCATGCGAGACTCTGGCCGAGACGCTTCGCTGGAAACTTGGTTTGACAGGAACAAAAGTTTCATGCGATCGAGGCACCTGCTCAGCATGCACTGTCTGGCTGGATCGCAAACCATTTTGTGCATGCATGACGTTGACGATCGATGTAGGCAAGCGCCCTGTGACGACGATAGAAGGTTTGGCGGAAAACGACACACTGCATCCGATCCAGCAGGCATTTATCGACAAGGATGCCACCATGTGTGGTTTTTGCACGCCAGGCATGATCATGAGTTGCGCAGCCTTGCTGGCCCGCAACTCCTCCCCAACTCTCGATGATGTCCGGCACGCGGTTAGCGGCAACTTCTGCCGCTGCGGCACCTACCCTAAAGTTTTTGAAGCGACGCTTGCGGCTGCCGGGGTAGAGGGCGTGGCTAATGAGAAATTTGGAGGGTCTTCGCAATGACGGATCAAAACACTTTGTCGAAGAAGCGAACCATCAAGGTGCCAATCGGCATCTACGGATTCAACATCGGAGAGGTTGAGCGAGAAGTTCCGGAAGACGAGCCGCCGGCCCTGCCGGTCAATGCCGAGCTGAAAGTGCTGGGCAAGCCGACCAAGAGAATTGATGCGCGTTTGAAGGTAACGGGAAGCGCACGTTACACTGCTGACGTTCAACTTACCGGCATGCTCCACGGGCGGTGCTTGCGCTCGCCACATGCACACGCCCGCATCAAGTCGATTGACTTATCAAAAGCCGCCAAATACCCAGGCGTTCGCGCAATTCATGTGGTCACCAGGGTCGTGGGGACGGCCCGGGAGAGAGAGGAGAAACCGCAGGTGGTGGAGGGAACTGTTTCCTTCAGCTCTGCATCAGGTCATCCGGTAATCAAATACGTGGGCCAGCCAATAGCTGCCGTGGCTGCCACAAGCGAACGAGCAGCGCAGGAAGCTTGTGATTTGATCAGTGTGGAGTACGAGATTTTGCCATTCGTCGTCGACATCGATGATGCAATGAAACCGGACGCTCCAAAAGTTTTCCGCGGACCAACAGAACAAGAAGGCACTGCTGGTGGTGGCGGAGCCCCCAAAGGACTCAAGCAGGTCGGAAACGTTAGAGGTCCTGAAGTGGCCGGGCTGTTCGGAGGCGATCGCGGTAACATCACCTCGGGCTTTGAGGAGTCCGAACTGGTAGTGGAACATGAATACCGCACCCAAATGCAAATGCATAGTGCTCTGGAGCCGCACGGCGTCATTGCCGACTGGCGAGAAGACGGACTGACGGTTTACGCTTCGACACAAGCAACCGCCGCGCTGCGAGCTGATATCGCTCACCTGTTCGATCTGCCGAAAAGCAAAATACGAGTGATCACGGAATTCATGGGTGGAGGCTTTGGTGCGAAGTTCGGCACGGGGAACTACGGAATTGCCGCGATTCTCCTGTCGAAACAGGCAAAGGCCCCCGTTCGTCTTATCCACGATCGCAAGGAGGAGCAGACGGTGGCAGGGTATCGTCCCAACTCGATACAAAGGCTCAAGGTCGGCGCCAAAAGAGACGGGACACTCACTGCCATCAGTTTAGAGTCATATGGAACTTCTGGCGCCGGGCTTGGCGCCGGCGTCGGCTGGGCGGCGCAAAACCTCTATACTTGTGCAAATTTCGCATCCAAACACTTCGATGTCTTGACGAATCAATCCCCAGGATGTGCATTTCGAGCACCCGGACAACCGCAGGGATGCTTCGCGATCGAGCAGGCCGTCGATGAGATCGCCGATCGCCTGGGCATCGATCCATTAGCCTTGCGTGACAAAATAGACAGCAACGAGTTGAGAAAGATTCAGAGGCAAGCCGGACTGAAGGTTTTCGACTGGTCGAACCGCAGGCCTGCCGGCTCGAGCGCCGGACCGGTGAAACGTGGAATCGGCATGGCTCAGGGTGAATGGCCTCGTTTCATTCACAACGATTCATCCTGCGAAGTCCGCATTACAGACGACGGATCCGTCCAGGTGATGTCGAGCGTGCAGGACATCGGAACCGGCATTCGAACGGTGCTCGCACAGGTGGTCGCCGAGGAGCTTGGCATAAAGCCGTCGGATGTAGTCGTGCGGATCGGCGACACGCTCTTTCCATCCGGACCTCCATCAGGAGGAAGCATGACGACAGGCTCGATCACGCCTGCCGTGCGCAAAGCCGCCTATCAGCTGAAGCTCAAGCTCTTCGAATTGGCAGCCGGCAAATTGAACACGCAGCCTCATGCCCTCGATTTGCAAGACGGAAAAATCTACATCAAATCAAGCCCTGGCAGTTCAATCGCGCTAAAGAAACTAGCGAAAGAGATGCCTAACGATCAACTGAGCGTCATAGCCCATCGAACTGCTGATTATGGCGGCTTTGAAAAGGGTGACTTCCTTGGTTTCAGCAGACTGAGCAGCGTGCAATTTGCAGATGTACGCGTCGATTGCGAGACCGGCAGAATTTATGTCGATCGAGTGGTGGCAGTGCATGCCTGTGGACGGCCTCTAAATCCGCTGGCGATTGAAAGCCAGATCAACGGAGGCGTCTTGCAGGGTATAAGTTGGGCGCTTTATGAAGATCGACATACAGACAGAGGATCCGGTGTAGTCCTCAATGCGAATGTCGAGCAATACAAAATGGTTGGAGCAAAGGAAGTTCCTAAAATAGACATCGTCCTACTCGAAGAATATCTCGGCAGATCAGCCACTGATGCGTCCGGAATCGGGGAGCCGGCTATTGTAGCGACGGCAGCCACCATTGCCAATGCCGTTTACAATGCTACAGGCGTACGCATGCTAAGCCTGCCCATGACACCAGATAAGGTGCTAGCTGCACTTGCCAAAGGAGGAAAGATATGAAGCGTTTCCAATGGCGCGAAGCAGAGACTGCTGAGGAAGCGACCAATTCCACACCGACAACTGTAGCGGATTTGATGGTGACCGGGTCCAGGTCAAATCAACGAGGCTCGACCAGGGCACCGCATGCAACCGTCATCAAGGCTGGTGGCATCGATCTGCTTGATCTCTTGAAAGACAACTTGATTGCTCCATCGGAGCTGGTAAATATACGCTCGATCAGCAGTCTCAACCAGATATCATATGCTAAACGGCAGGGCTTGATATTGGGTCCTCTGGTCACTCTAGCTGCGATTGCCGAGCACAAGCTCATTCAAAAGCAATATACGGCGCTGGCAGAGGCTTGCTCGCACATCGCCACGCCAAACATTCGCAATGCCGCCACACTTGGTGGCAACCTCCTGCAGCGTCCCCGTTGCTGGTATTTCCGATCCAATGACTTTCACTGCCTGCGAAAAGGCGGCCCGGAATGTTTCGCCATCCCAGGCGACAACAAGTACCATGCCATATTCGACAACGAGCACTGTGCCATTGTCCATCCATCAACCGCAGCAATTGCACTTGTCGCTCTTGGAGCGACAATCGAGCTGACCTCTGCGAAAGGTCGTCGGGAAATGCCCTTGGAAAACTTCTTCATCGGGCCCAATCAAGATATCGAACGCGAGAATACTCTAGCGGCAGGCGAACTGATCACAGCCATCAAAATCCCTGATGTCGAGACGCGGTCGGCGCATGTCAAATTGGGCGAGAAGGATTCATTCGACTGGTCCGTGGGAGATTGTGCGGTATCGCTGTTGATGGCAAACGGTCTTTGCAAAAAAGCCTCGATTGTGCTGGGTGCAGCTGCTCCGACTCCATGGCGAGCCAAAAAAGCAGAAGCATTTTTGGTCGGCAAACCGATCACCATGGATACAGCTAAAGAGGCGGCAACACTGGCTCTCCACGGAGCCAAGCCCCTGGCTCACAATGCCTACAAGATTCCCATACTACAAGCAGCAACAAGACGAGCCTTGCTGCAAGCCGGCTCAGTCTCATGAGCGCCAGGTTGAAGCATGAATAAGAGCCAGGAAGAAACACCACAGACACAAGAGTCGATATGCCGATTCTTGCGGGCAAAGAACGGCTATGGAACTCTTGAGGGCGGCGAACTGCCTTTTGTAACCTCCGACACGGTTACAACCGTCTATCGCTGCCTCTGCACGGGCGAACCGTTTGGACCTGATGATGAGCTGGCGCATATAGAACTTTGCAAAATGACGCGCGCCTGTTTCGCTGCCGGCGCGATCAGCTGATTTCCCAGTCGCCGCCGCCTTGAGAATCCATGACGCTGATGCCGAGCTGCCCTAACTCTTGGCGAATTCGATCCGACGTTTCATAATCCTTCTTAGAGCGGGCGTGCTGGCGCAGGTCGAGTACGAAGTCGAGGACTTGCTGGCCGGTGTTACTGTCGACAGTACGCCTGGTATCTTGCAGCGTCAGACCGAGGAGCTTTGAATACTGGCCGAGGACGACAGCATAACCGTTTCTTTTAGCCTCATCCTTCTCCTGAAAAATCTTGTCGGCAAGACCGAAAAGTTTTGACGTCGCTATTGCCGTGTTGAAATCGTTATCCATCGCTTCCTGAAAATCAGTCCGAAATTGCCTGGTCGTCTCATCATTCACCGGATCGAGCGAATCGGCGGTATCGATTCTCAAGCTGGAGCGAAGGTGTGCCAGAACATTTTCGCCGATAGCGGGCCCGTCAATTGCACATGCAGTACCAGCACCGTTGGCATCATTGGCGGCGGCATGGGAAGAGGCTCGCAGAAGCCGTCCCATAGCGGTTTTAGTACTATTGAGACTTTCGATTGTGAAATCGATTGGATGTCGGTAATGCGTTTGCAACACAAAGAGACGAATCGTGTCCGGCGAGAAGATCTTTAGCAGATCCTGAATCGTCGAAAAATTGCCGAGCGATTTCGACATTTTCTCCGAGCTGACTTGAACAAAGCTATTATGCAGCCAGTACTTGGCGAGCGGCTTGCCGTGCAACGACTCTGATTGAGCAATCTCATTTTCATGATGAGGAAAAACAAGATCTTCGCCGCCGGCGTGAATGTCGATTGTTTCTCCCAGAACATGTTTTGTCATAGTCGAGCACTCGAGGTGCCAGCCCGGTCTGCCCCAGCTCCAGGGGCTCTGCCAGCCGTGCTCCGTCTCCGGCGCGCTCTTCCACAGAGCAAAATCAACCGGGCTTTTCTTTCTGGCAGCAAGCTCATCTTGCGATCTCACCTGCTCGCGCGCACCGACAAGCAAATCTTCAACGTCTTTCTTGCCCAGTTTGCCGTACTCTTTGAATGAAGCGACGTCGAAATAAACATCGCCCTGGCTGACATAGGCTTTGCCGTTGGCGATCAATTCCTTTGCGAAGTCGATCATACGCTCGATGAACTCGGTGGCTCGCGGCTCAAAATCGGGCGGCTGAACATTGAGCATGTGCATGTCCTGCCAAAACGTATAGGTAAACTCGCGCGCCACTTGCTCAGGACTGACGTTTAGCTGCTTCGCGCGGTTGATGATTTTGTCTTCCACGTCCGTTATATTTCGCACGTAAGTAACATCGTAACCGGAGAAGCGCAAATAACGTTGCACCACGTCCCAGACAATGCTCATGCGAGCGTGACCGAGGTGGCTGAGGTCATACACGGTCGGTCCGCAAGCGTACATCAAGACCCGCTTGCCATGCTGCGGAGCGAAGGGCTCTTTCTTGCCTGTCAGCGTATTGTAGACCTGGAGATTTGACATGAATGTTTCTGCTTTGATGACGTCAGTCTGGTTGATGACTCTGCCTGGCATAAACAGGCTAGCTCGCACAACCGGCGCCGTGCAATGCGGCACTCAAGCGTTCCTTCACACGCGCTTGCCCTATAATCGAGATCATCGATCCTAAATCCGGACCCTGCGTCGATCCTGACAGCGCCACTCGCAAAGGCCAGTAAAGGTTCTTCCCTTTTACACCGATCTCCTTGCCCATATCGTCGACGACTTGCTTCACGCCCTTCGGATCGCCAAATGGCATTCTCGAAAGCGCATTCAAAGTCTCCTGCAAAACTTTCTTCGCTTCATCAGATGACAAAACCGACTTGCAGACATCTTCTGGAATCTCGACCGTTTTACCGAAATAGAATCGCAAGGCTGCCTTTATCTCGCAAAGCTTGATCAGCCTTTCGCGAACTGAATCAACCGCCAGCTCGAGCCTGCCGTCCAGTTCAGCCAGATTAAAATCAGTCAGATAGGGAAGCGCGCGTTCTGTCACCACATTTAGTGGCAGGCTTCGGATGTAATGGGCGTTGTACCAGTTGAGCCTGTCGATATCGAACTTGGCCGGGCTGTGACTGACCCGCTTCAGATCAAAAATTTCGGCTGCCTCGGCAAGCGTAAAAATTTCCAGCTTCTCATCCGGCGGGCTCCAGCTCGTTTTGGCCAGATAATTGACGATCGCCTCCGGCATATATCCCTGGGCCTTGTAATAGTCGATGTGGACTGTCTCGCCGTGCTCGCGCTTCGATAACTTGTGCCCTTGCACATCAAAAATCAAAGCAACATGACCGTAGTGGGGCGGCTTGTGCCCAAGCGCTTCGAAGACGAGCAATTGTTTGGCCGTGTTGTGAATGTGATCTTCTCCGCGGATAACGTCGGTCATCTGCATGTCGATATCATCAACCACGACAGCGAAGTTGTAGGTGGCAACACCGTTCGACTTGATGATCACCATGTCGCCGCCGAGCTCGCGGCTGTTGACCGTGATCTCGCCCTTAATCAGGTCGTGCCATTTGACGTCTTGCGGCTCCTCGATGCGAAAACGAAAAGAAGGCAACCGCCCTTCCGCCTCGTATCTCTCGCGATCCTCAATTGTGAGATGGCGACCGCGATTGTCGTAGCGCGGCGGCTTGCCCTGCAGTCTTTGCTCTTCTTTCAAAGCAGCCAGCTCCTCAGGAGTGGCGTAACACAAATAGGCATAGCCGCTCGACAAAAGCTTGTCGGCCACTTGCTCGTAATGATCGATTTTCTCCATTTGCCGGTAAGGCGGATGCGGTCCGCCTATATCGGGACCTTCATCCCAGCGCAGCCCGAGCCAGTGAAGCCCTTCGATTATGTCTTTGGTGAAGCGCTCGTCAGAACGCTCGCTGTCGGTATCTTCCAAACGAAGGACGAACTTGCCCTTGGTTCGCCTGGCGTAAAGATAGTTGTACAGCGCCGTTCGAGCAGTCCCCAGATGGAGATTGCCGGTGGGTGATGGTGCTATTCGAACTCTGACTTCAGTCACGTCTGGGCGGCTCGCGAGTCGACTACGATATCTCTCGATATCCACTCGGCTTTTCCTGAGCGCAGAACAGCGCTCTAGCCGGGATTAGAGATTTTAACAGATCAGCCAGGACCAGGCGCTGGAAAAGAAATCAAGGGACGCGCCCTTGTTAAGCGCCGTTCATAATTCAAAGCAAATGACGCCGATTGCCTATTGCAGAACGAAGACATCCACCATAGCGACTCCCGAGGAGACCATGTTCAACTGCTTGGCGGCGCCATGCGACAGGTCGATGACGCGGTTGTCGCAATAAGGTCCTCTGTCGTTCACCTTCACGACGCACGACTTGCCGGTACTACGATTGGTGACCAGCAGCTTGGTTCCGAAAGGCAGAGTTCGGTGCGCAGCAGTCATACCATCTTGATTGAAGCGCTCGCCATTGGATGTCTTTCGTCCGTGAAATCCAGGTCCGTACCAAGATGCCTGACCGCTGAAGCAATCATCAACGCCATCGAGTACAGCCAGACGGCCGCTGGCGGATGCCTCAGCGAATTTCACCACGGCATCGGGAAGTTTGCTCGCTCCCTTTGCTGCACGTAGTGCATTGATCACCTGCAAACTGCTCTTAATCGCGACCTTGGTGCCGTCATCATTATCCGCAACGGGCACTGCCGGCTCAAACTTAAGCAAGGTTTTGCCGTTTGCCTTCAGTGCGGCAAAGCATCCATCGCGGGCAGGCATCAAGTTTTCGATTGATTCGCTGCCCTTTAGAATGCTGTCCAACTTCTCAGCGAGCGATTGAGCTTTACTCTCGGCCGAACCATTGGTGGTGCTGCCGCGGTAAGCAATAATCTCATCGCCATTGATAGATACCGAAGCGCATTCTTGCTCGCCCTCTTCCCAGGTGGAAGAGACTACTTCCGGATCAAGTGCCGGGGCGCTTGCAGCCTTCGCCGCCTGCGCGTTAAACGCAGCCAGAGCGCCGACCACTATCAGTGTGCCTTTTAGGTTTATCTTCCTGTTTTTATTCATATCTCCATCGACCTGTCAGACCGTCGCTTGCCACGCATCTCTCGAGCTCAATGTCAGCCGAAATGATGTGTATGAATGGTGCGACTCCGAATGAACTACCCCTTTTGTTGTTCTCTTGTCTGTTTCTTAGGTATAAAGTCACAACTGCATTCGATATGTAATCTGCTTGCAGTGCGCCGTGTTTGGAGCAGCGAAAAGTTACCAGAACCCCCTAGCGCCAGTCAAAAATTCTTGACAACCGCGGCATTTCCGGAGCCCTGGAAGATTGAGAGATATATTTGCAGAAGTTAATTCACCAGGGGTTGACACTACGCGCGGTTGCAGTCTCAAAGTTCGAACCGGACACATCCGACGAACCAGCGGTGGTTTCATGCCCATTAATCGCATTTCATTTGTGGTATCACCGGCGGTTGTCATGCGCTGGTGGTAAAAAAATGTAAATTTGGTTCCGGGAACCTTCTAATTGATTATCGGTCAAATATATTTCCGTTATAGGCATTTACAGAAAAGCTGATGACAAGCCATTCTTGAAGAAAATTTTTGCAGGCGAACGGCGTTTTTGCAGTGACCGCAAATGTTTCCATTTATCACGCCTGAAAGTCTGATGTCAGTTGCCGGTAAACTCCTGCAACCATCGATCGTCCATATCGAAATTGGCAAAAACGTGCTGGACATCATCATGATTCTCGAGAGCGTCAAGCAGCTTCAGGAGCTGCTTGGCGAGATCCTTGTCCTGAACTTCAATGGTCGACATCGGATGCATTACCGACTCGGCGCGCACCACCTTCTGACCGCCGGCTTCTACAGCCCGTTTGACCGCCTCGATGCTCTCAGACGGGCAGGTGATCAGAACTTCCCCTTCACCATCCTCTACCATGTCATCAGCTCCAGCCTCACTGACAGCCAGAAGCAGAGCATCCTCATCGAATTTTTTTCCGATCTCGACAACCACTTCGCCGCGCTCTTTAAACATCCAATTTACACAACCCGTCTCGCCAAGGTTGCCGCCATTTTTTGAAAAATAAGCGCGGATATCACCGGCAGTGCGATTGCGATTGTCAGTGGCGCACCTGACCAGAACGGCAACCCCGCCGGGACCATAACCTTCATAAGTCAGCTCCTCGACATTATCACCGCCTGCACTGCCGGCACCTTTCTCGATGGCGCGCTCGATGTTGTCGTTCGGTACGCCTTCGGCTTTGGCGCGATCGATGGCTTGCCGCAATCTGAAGTTGCCATTCGGATCCGGACCACCAAGACGGGTTGCAACGATAATTTCACGGGCCATCTTGGCGTAGACAACCCCTTTTTTTGCATCAACGACAGCCTTTTGCCGTTTTATATTCGCCCATTTCGAATGACCAGACACAACCCTTCTCCATAATGATCGGCCGCTGAAAATGGCTCGAGCAATCCGTACCTTATATAAGGTATGGCAAACCGATGCGATCGCAAAGACTGCGTTATTCAGACAGCCTCAAAGATAAAGCATAGCGTCTTTTGGCTCGGCCGGGCGAGCGATTTAAACGCTGTTTACATGCCAGAAATCGGCTCCTTTTGCCTTTCTGCCTGGAGTTTGTCCAAAATTGATTTGTCAGGAGTTTGGAAATCACCCGTTTGAAGCGTTAAGATGTGCCGTGAATGCAATTGCTTGGCTCAACTTTGAGCGAGCGGATGGAGAAACTTATGAAACTCGAGAAACTGAATCTCTTAGCGGCCACATTAGCAGGGTCTCTTACGCTTCTTCC
>JAJPJO010000179.1 GCA_021324135.1 Pseudomonadota bacterium | reverse complement strand
TTGGTTAGTTTTTCAAGTCGGGCTAGGCAGCTTCAATTTGCGGGATGACGAAACCGCTGGTGCCGCGCCGTAATTCATATAGTTATTTGCTGATAGCGGCAAGCGCCGCCTTTCCAGCACTCGAAGCTTGAAAGTGCTCGTGATTGGCACAAAGAGAAGCGATCGAAAGGAGCGATTGATCCGGACGGCGGGCGATTTCGTTTCCGATTGCCTCAACTGTGTAAAAGTCTTCCGTAGTGGCAAGACGTTCGAGCAAACTGAAATCTGTTAAATCCATAGATGGTATCACAGCGAGTAACACCTCCTCGATATCAGTGTCGTTTTCATCGTCCAGCAACCGGCCAATGAATTCGCTTAGCGCTTTTTGATCAGCGACAATTACGGCCGCGTCAGGGTGAAAATCGCTTACGCACTCGTCTGTTTCGTTAGCTAGTTGCACAGCCTTAAGAAACTCGGCAATTGAAGCGAAAACTATTCGACTATCGCCATCGTGGTCGAGGTAAAAGATGTAGCCAGAAACGGGCGATTTGGTTAGGTAGATGTGGTGGTTGCTTGTGTTCGGATCATCCAACACTATCCCTTCAAAACATTGGACGACCGGATGAAATCCCCTAAAAGTGTTTGTCTGTTCAACACACTCAGTGACGCGAAGTAAGCCCACATCATTCTCAGGGAGATCCAAGACAGAGCCTTCCTCGATACTGTCGAAGTATTCGACTAGCTCGAGAGGAACCGGATCAACTAGCGATTTCAGAGCATTTTCAGTGGCCGACATCGAAAACTATTCTCAAGAGAAGTTTCACGAGACCTTAAGCATTTTACCTCCGCAGAGGGAGAATCACACAATCGGCAAGGTGCTGATTGAGGCTTCAATCATATTGTCCCTACATCATCTCCCAATCCTCGAGGTTCAGATTTTGCTTCAGCGACGCGCGCTTCAGACTAAGAGCCTCAAACATTTCATCAAAGAACCTCGATTCACTGCCAGCTTCGAAGAGCGGTAAGCTTGCAAAGGCTTCTCGCCGAAACCGTCCTTCATACAAAAGCGAGGCAGCAAAGTAAGCGCTATCCCACCAGGTCTCGATACGTGCGCGCGCTTCATTCAATGTAGAGAGCGTGACAAGCTTGTCGGTCTTTTTATTATTTATTTCGCGAGTCGCGGGAACGAGATTCCATAGATCGTTACAAGGCCAGGCCGAAAACGGAAAGCAATGATCTATGTCGAACTTATCCGCTTTCAACTTCTTTCCACTCCAGACACATGAGACTTGTGAGCCAGAAATCAGCAGATTTGAGACCAGGGATCGAACGAGATTAGTATCGCGTTCTGGGTCGAGCCATTTCAGATGCTGCATAAGCTGGTTGATACTAAGATCCGTTCCATGGGATTGCGCGTATCGTTGCATCAATTCGCTCCATTCAAAAAGAAGTGATGGTTCAATCCAGGTCGAGTATCTCGTAAACGCATGCCAGATTGCGAGCGGAATTTGCACCTGCCCAAAACTGCCAAGGAATTCAGACGTGATCGTCAGCCCATTTGAGGATCGAATTCGCTTTGACTGCATTTTGACTTTAAACACTTGCTCTGAACTGTTTGGATAGGTTATGTAGTGTGCAGGCATATCTCGAATCGTCTGAGCAGCATCCTTGATTGCAGCCGCGAGAAGGTCGCCAGTCGCACCATCGAAGCCCGCTCCAACACGCAGCTCGAACGGAGAGATATCGCGGAGAGAATTGAACGGAGTCTTGACGAACGACAGCCCATGATTGTCCTTCTGTGCAGGCATCTGCGGAATTCCATTCTCAATTAGCGGTTTAAATAAACGAATCCAGTAAAGTGCCACCACTCCTAATGGCACTGAAACCATTTCATCATCACATATGGTGGCTAAGCCACTAGCGCTATCTGCCACGCGCACAAGCGTCCTTAGTAAAGCCAGCTTATAAGTAGAAGACTTACTGTCTTTGATGATGATGTTCCTGAGGAGCGGTAAAGCACCTGTTCCGTCATCGGGCAGGTGCAAAATCACCGTTTGCCAGCTAACATCCGTACGTCCAAGCTGATCGGCCGCGCTGGCGACATGTGACACCACCAGTCCTCTCTGAACAGCTAATTTCTCAAGCTCCTGAACCGAGACTGGATGAACCGACGGAACAGCCTGGTGCGGACCGTGCCGAAGCGAGATCGCGATCATCCCGCCAGGCCTAAGCAGGGTCACCAATTTTCGGAACACTCTACGTCGATCATCTGGAGCAATGTGCATCCAGATCGCACTAAGTAGAATGACGTCAAATGAAAATCCAAGGCGCAGCGTCTTTTTGAGATCCGGCAAACGATCGTGCTGCCATGTGATGTTGAGATTGGCATGGCGAAGTTTCGCATCGTCGAGCATTTCGAGCGATCCATCAACCGCCACAATAGCAAAGCCCTGCTGAGCGAACCATGCGGCATCGCGCCCTGAGCCGCAGCCTAAATCTAAGACGGTCCGGCCAGTCGGCTCGGGAAGATAAGGGAGTAGAGAGCCATGGACATCTTCAAAACGAAGCGTCTCGTATTTGACAGAGAGTTCTCTCACCTGCGCACTGTATTGCTTGATGATGTCGTCGTAGTTCACTCTAGATCACCAGTCCCAGTTGAGATGCTTTCTAGCGCGTAGACAATATACCAGAGGCTAGTACCACGAGGTGCTAACGGGTGGGCAAAGGATTCGCCACAACGACTGCCTGCATCCCCGCACTGACATTGCAGTCGGAGAAATTACTTGCCAGACGCTCCCTCCACACGATCAAGCAGCCCCTGGAACTCGATATTAGAGCCGTCAACGTCCTGCATGTAGCACGTGCAGTTTATTTTTAGGACCTTATCTTTTCCCGTGCTGAACAGGTGGATGACTACAAGGGCCTTATACTTTTCAGACGGAAACCGGGCAATGATGCTAGTCGGCCGCTCCTTATTGTTCCGGTCGAAGTACGCTTCCGGTGTCGTCTCACCGAGCGATACCTCGTCAGGAAACCCGACAAGTGTCGCACGCGCTTTTACAGTACCGGTCTTTTCTTGGCTCAGGATCACTCGCTTGAGCCTGACGAAGGACTTTTCACCGCTTTCGTATGTTCCCAGCCATTTACTATCGATACCTGTCGCATACGCAGGCAGAGCGGCCAGCAAGAATACGAGCACTATTAAAGAGATCGGCTTGAACGACATAGTTCTTTCTCCAAGACTAAATGGACCAAATATAGTTGATGTGCTGGAATGTGTCGAGGA
>JAJPJO010000446.1 GCA_021324135.1 Pseudomonadota bacterium | reverse complement strand
GCTCAGTTCGCTCGTCACCTCCACATCCGGCAAGGCTGCCTTGAGCCGATCAACCCCCCTTTGCGAAAGCCGGGCGCAACCAAGGATTGAGACCGAATGCAATGTGGGAATCTTGCTGAGCTTCAACAGGGTGTCGTCCTCGATTTCTGTTGAGTCAAGGACTATTGAGGCCAGGGGCAGATTGCTTAGCAGTGAGTATTGATCCGCTGTAGCAGGAATTCCGGCAACATCGAGGTCTTTCATGGCATGAAACGAGCCGATTGTTTTGAAGTCATCGCCCGTGATACCAGTATAGGCGAGTGACAATGCCGTCAGTTTGGGAAAAGTTTTGGCGATCTCTTTGAGACATGCCGAGTTGAAATTGCTGCAATTGCCGAAATCCAGGGAGTTGAGCAGGGGCAGGTCGTTCAGTTGTTTGATTCCGGACTGGCTGATGCTGGTGCGGGAGAGACGCAGGGTATTCAGGCGTTTCAAATCACTAATGAAATGAACGTATTCATCATGCAGAGGCGTATGCTCGAGATCGAGAATTTGGAGCTGGCAGCCGCGCAGATACTTAAGTCCGCTTCCAGTGACATGTGTGTCTGCCAGGCGAAGCATGCTGAACGTTTTGCCCTGGAGCTGCCTCAAGTCCGCATCGCGACACTGCCTGTCCGCCGACAGCCAGAGAGAATCGCCGCGGTGAAGGCTGCTAAACCCAGCTTTCTTGTCACTGAGGCTGTTCAGTTGTTTCTTTATTTCTCGCGCCGTAGACCGCTCTTTCGCCTCAGCATCGAATTCAGCCGGCTTATTCAGGTCGTCGCCAGGTTCGTTCTTGACCGACGGTAAAAACCGCATTAATACAAGCACTGCAATGACGGAGATGATGAATATCAGCATGATCGCATTGACCGGAATGCGGCCGCTGGTTGAGTAAGAAGAATTGCGAGCCGGTTCGGTTTCTTCCGGCTGAGTTCTCGATGTGGGCAGATCTTCTTCGTTTGCCTCGGGAGCTGATGAGGAGCGCGCCGACTCGGACTCTGCTCCCGGTTCGCCAAGGGCAGACTGAATCGCATACCTGAGCTCATCCATGGTTTGAAAGCGCGCCTCAGGCTCTTTTGCCAGGCAGGTGGCGACCAGGTTCTCGACTGCTTCGGGGACGGGCGGATCGACGAATTCGTTTAGCGCCGGCGCAGCAACCTGGGCATGCATAGCCATTGTTTCCAGCGGCGTCTCGGAAAGAAATGGCGGTCTGCCGGCCATGCACTTGAAGAGCAAACAGCCCAGAGAATAAATCTCGGAGCGCGCATCGTAGCCTTTGCCGGCCAGCTCATCGGGGCTCATATACGCAGGAGTGCCGACCGGTTTCTGGGTGGCGTCGCCATCGCGCGCGTCGCCGTCGAGCTTAGCCAGACCAAAGTCGATCAAACAGATCTTGAAGCTCTTGTTCTGCTCGATGAGGAGGACATTGCTTGGTTTGATGTCGCGGTGAAAAGTGCCGTTGCGATGAGCGTATCCCAGGGCGTTGCAGAGCTGCTCGGCGATATGCAACGATGTTTCCCACGGTAGAGGACCGTTGGTTTGAATGTATTTGTCGAGCGGCATGCCCGGCACATAATCCAGCACCATATATGGTGAACCACCGTCGCTGATTCCGAAGTCCAGAACGTTGACTATGGCGGGGTGAGAGAGCGCGCTCATGGCTTTCGCTTCGCGTTGAAAGCTGACTAACTGCGGAGCGGAATAATGGCGCAACGTCTTAACGGCTACTTCTTTCTTCAACATTCGATCGAGGCAGAGATAAACCTCCCCGGCCATGCCTGAACCCAACTGCTCCATGGGCGCGTACCGACTCTGCGGGAATAGCTGTGGATCGACTGATATTTCTTGTCGAACTCTCTCCCTTTGCTTGCTCCGGACTCGGGCCGCGATCTCAGCGAGCTGAACGGCACGCGTGCTATTACCGGCGGTGCCAGACTCGATTGGCGAGCCTTTGCCCTTGTTGCAGGTGCAGGCATTGGGACCGAAGACCCACTGTGTCATGCTGCCTTTGCGCCCGGAGCTGATGCGTTTGCCGCAGGTCGGGCAGAGGTTCTGCTTATCATCAAGGGTGCTGACCGCTTGATCGGGCGGCGAAGACCCAGGCTTTTTTGGTTGATCGGCGGTGGCGCAATTGCAAGCTGAGATCCACTGTGTGATGGATCCCGCTGACTTGCCGATTTTTTTGCCGCATTTTTTGCAGGTGTCCGTCAATCAGCTGTACCGTTGGCCTGTATTCAATCAGTTTATACCCGGCCGATAAATTCGGCTGTCTTTCAGCTCTATGTCGTAAAACGCTCATATTTTCCCGGGCTGAGCGTTTTTCCTCGCAGAAGCGCTCACCTGTAGTGCTACCATACTTGATATTGCACGCGGGGCGAAACTATGGTGGCATTCACTTACATGGTGCGTTGTGCGGATGGCTCGCTTTACACAGGCTGGACCTGCGACTTGTACAAGCGCATCGAAGCTCACAACAGCGGTCGCGCCGCAAAATATACCCGATCTAGATTGCCCGTCAGGCTGGTCGCCAGCTGGGAGTCGCCCGATCGATCCCAGGCCATGCGCCTGGAGCGATTCATAAAGACGTTAAGCAAAACAACCAAAGAAAGCTTGATTGCCAGTGGCGTTCACCCTTACCGCTCGATTTCCGGCATGGAGTCGGATGTGCTCTCCATTTGCGACAAGTAATCGAGGCGCCGCCGCTCGGCCTCCGCGAATGCCGATGATTCGATGGTGATGAATTTGACCAGATTCAATGGCACAAGGTGTCTGGAGTATTCATGTTGAAACGGTTTGTCGATGTCGCCGTAAGACTCCATCTCGACATAATCGTGACCGATTCTGAGTACGCGACCAGTCAACGTCGTTCCATCGGCAAAGTGCAGACGTGCCCAGGCGCGCACATCACAAAGCTTTTCCAATCGCAACTTCAGGTTCATAACCATTCCAGCTATTGTTCTCCTTATTAGGTAATGTTAACACTACTTTTGAAGAATGGGCCATACGGTTTTCCGCTATTAAGGCGGCTTTTTGAATGAAGTCGTTGAGCAACTTCGAAGCCGAACGGCAAGCTCAGAGTGAGCCCTCATCGACGGTGCAGCCGGTCTTTTGTTTGATGAGCTCGATAGTCTGAGGCTTGAAACCACTTACCCTGGTAAAGCGGAGTGATTTCAGTCCGGGAAGATTGAGCAAATATCTCAATCCTTTATCCGAGATCTGGCTGTCAGTCAGCCATAGCTGGTGAAGGCTCTTAATCTGGCTTATATATTGCATGTCTTCATCAGTTACTTTTGTTTTGGCCAACTTTAGACATCGAAGGTGTTTCAAATTGGTCAAAACGAGAAACTCCTTGCCTCTTACCTTTGTGTTGGACAAGCTGAGCAGATCCAACTCCGGGAGAGCGGCAAGGACCTTGACGCCCTGGCTCGAAACATTGGTGTTGTCCAGGCGCAGATCGGTCAGGGTTTTTATCTTGCTCAGATCGGCTATCGCCGCATCAGTGATTTTGGTCCCGGCCAGGCTGAGTTGGCGAAGGTGCAATCCGGTGAGGTAGCTTGCGCCGCGATCGGTTATGTTTTGCGCGCCGGCAATATCGAGACTGATCAACGAAGGCAACTCATGCATTCTTTTCAGAGCCTCATCGGAGATGGATGAACTCTCCAACTCAATTTCGGTGAATTCCTTGCTTCTTCTCAACGACTTGTCCAAATCTTCATCGTCATAGGAAGGGTCGTCGGAGAAAATCTTCTTCGAACGGCCAAGACTGCCTTCGAAATGCGACTGAGAGAGCGCATCCAGAGCGCCCTCATCTCGTTCGATATCGGTAGGCGCCTTCTGCACAGCCTGGGCGGTGAGATCTTCGTCCTTGGCTTTACTTTGATGTGATTTTGCCGTGAGCAGGAGAAGCGCTATGAGTATGGCAAATGCACCACATACGGTGATAGCCAGGGGAAGGATTTTTAAACGTCGTT
Organism: Pseudomonadota bacterium; assembly: GCA_021324135.1. Lineage (GTDB taxonomy): Bacteria > Cyanobacteriota > Vampirovibrionia > Obscuribacterales > Obscuribacteraceae > JAJPJO01. The sequence continues at coordinate 22,861 of JAJPJO010000446.1, read as the reverse complement.
CGCTTGAGTCGCCCTTCTGATCGAGCGGTAGCGGCAAAATCGCTAAAGCACCGGTATCGCTGAGGCTGTTTTCAAAGGCCGTTTTTCTTTCAGCCGACGATTTTAGCTCGACGATATTGTGCATAATCGCTTCCTTCAGAGCCTTCATGCTTTCGAAACGCTCGCCGGGCTGTTTGGCGAGCATTTTGTCGGCTAAATGCTGAACGGAATCCGGCACCAGACCCGGCTCGGTCGACTGTTGCAGCGGTAAGGGCGCCGTCGTCACCTGACGTTCTAATATCTCGAGGGTGGTCTGGGAGTCAAAGGGAGGCTTGCCGCTTATCAGCTCATAGAAAATGCAGCCGAGCGAATAAATGTCCGTGCGCTCGTCGACCCGCTCGAGTCTGATTTGCTCCGGGCTCATGTAGTTCGGACTGCCTGATATGGCATGAGTAGGCGTCAGGGTCTTGGCGGGGCTGTCTTCTTCCAGGACCGCCGCCAGACCGAAGTCTACGATTTTGATCCTCATGTCACCGCCGGCTTCCTCAATCATCAAAATATTGCTCGGTTTGAGATCCCTGTGTATAACCCGATTGGCATGAGCATGATCCATGGCTCTGGCGATCAGAAAGGTAATTTGCAGGGCTTCCAGGCAAGGGACCCGGCCGCGCTGCTGCAAGAATTTCGACAGGGCGGTGCCTTCGATGAACTCCATCGATAAAAAGGGCGTGCCATCGTCAGTAATACCAAAGTCGAAAACCTCGACCAGACCGGGGTGCTTGAGTTTGCTGGCTGCCTTCGCTTCGCGCTGAAACCTGAGCACGCGCTTTCTGTTGTCTCCTGAGAATCGCAACGTCTTTATCGCTACGGTTCGTTTGAGGTTTTGATCGTATGCCTGATAAACAACGCCGACACCACCTTCGCCGATGCTCTGCAGAATTTTATATCGCCCGGCAAATTGATCAGGCGGTTTGTTGTGCGATTGCGCTTCTGGTTGGCTCATGCTTGCGATCGGCGCCATGGCTGTTGTTCAATATTAACACCGTCTCAGTGTTTCCGTCGGATAAATTGGCCTAAAGTTTAGGAAGTCGCAGAACACCGATCGCATGGGTGATAACAGCACTGATTAGCAAATCCGCTGGAAGTCAAGTCTTGTTGTTTTGCCACCATAAACTAAACTGTCTTGAGGGTGACGCGATCGCGCTAACCCTGACAGGGAGCCGACTTATATAGGATCGACATTCCGGATCATAGCTTCGTTATACAACAAGATCGATCATTGGCTTCCCGATCAGATCCATTCTTATATCAGGCGACACAAAAACAATATCTAGAAACGAGGACGGCATGCAGGACGATTTTCTACCTGTCCCTTTGCAGAAGAGAATAGAGGAGCTTCGAGATCTGGAGTCATCATATTGGGAAGATGAGCTGTATTCTTATGAGGCTCTAACAAATCCTTTTTATCGCCAAGAACTCGAGCGCTGCTTCCGGCTGGATCCTCTAGGCCCGCTGCCTCCGCGGCAAACAGATTAGTCCCGGGCAGTCATTCTTTGCCTGCCAGATATCTCTTCAATCCATTCACAAGACCGCGAGCGACACGCTCTTGCGTTTCGATTTTGATCAGCGAAGCGTACTCATCCGGATTGATCATGAACCCGACCTCGACCAGAACACTCAGTTGACTCGAGGGTCGGGTGAGAGCGAGATTTTGATAACGAGCGCCCATGTCGGGGTAACCGAGCTCGCCGATAACAGAATCTTTCAATGCCCGGGCCAGCTCGATTGATTGCGGATGGTACCAGTAGGCGGATGTACCATGCTCCTTCCATGGATCCCTGCCGTCGGGGAGCGAGTTGTTGTGGATGGAGAGGAGAATATCGGCAGCTTGCGCCCGGGCTATTTGACAGCGCTGGATCAGATCGAGGTCGACATCTTGCACTCTGGTCATGGTTACTTTTGCGCCCTCGGCTTCCAGCAAACGTTTGGCGTGCATGGCAATCGACAGGTTGAGCTGCGCTTCGGAAACGCCGGAGCACCCCATTGCCCCAGTCTGTGCGCCACCATGGCCGGGGTCAAGGCATATCGATAATCCCTGCAATGAGCCCGCGGCAAGGCGGGGTGGATCCTTGATATTGATCAGCAAGTGCGTTCCACTGTATGAGCCAAAGAATCCCCACTGGCGGTGACCGCGCAATTTGATATTCAATTCGTAAGTATCATCGTTGGCTTGCTTCCAGGTAACGCCGTCCACCATGCCGCCATCCTTCTCTGGCCGCGTAATCGATCCGTCATCAGCCTGCCCTTCTTCAAAGGCGGGCTTATATTGTTGAGAAACGAAATCGGTGTTCGATACGCCGCCAAAAACTTTGACGATCAAACGATTGGGGTTGAGCGACTGCTCGATTGTAAAAGGGAGCCTCTGGCTCAGGGGAATCACCACAGCGTCACCATAGGCGGTGCGCATGATGTTTACCGTGCTGATTGAGCTTGTGGGCGGCGCACCGGAAACCTGAGGCGCGCCTTTCTCGTAAGCCGCGTCTTCGGCTTTGACATAGGCGTGATGCCCGGATGCATAAATGCAGCGCAAATTGTCTGCCTGCCAACCATCGACGAGCAACCTTACGCCTTGAGGCAGAGGTGTCAACCTCGCTTTATCAGGAGCGACTCGAATGACCGTGTCATCATGGGTTGTCTGCACCACATGTGGTTGTGTCAACACGGTTAGCTTGCCGGGTGAATCGATGCTCATCGAGCGCCCGTCTTTTTTGAGAATGAACTTCAGAGGTGTATCCGTGAACTCATCACCTGGTTGAACTTTGTAAAAGCCGACATAAAGATCGTCCCGATTAGCCGGCAATGATTGAAAAACCTTGCCGTAGGCCGTGGCCAATCCTTCATTCAGATTCGCCTCCGGTGCCGTTTTTGCTTCCTTAGCGGACTCAGCCGGGGCCTGTGATTTTTCTTTGTTTGCTGCACCGGCGCGCTTCGCTTTTTTCGAACCGCGGCTTTTCTTGCTGCCCTCTTTGCGCTTTCCTTTCGATGAAGCTTTCTTGTGCCTCGCTTTTACGACTGCCGGCGCCGGGCTCAAAATTACCGAGCGTTTGTTGCCGATCTTGACGGTCAGTTCACCGCCGGGGGTGGCACAAGCTTTTAAAATGACCAGATCGCCTACGCTGACTCCCATGTCTACCTTAGGCTCAATGGATTCATGCTTGATGGTGAAATCCGCCGGGCTTATGGGTGGCGGGGGAGCCGGGTGGATTACGTTTATGACCTTCTCCTGACCGCTGCCGTCCGCGAATGAGATAACGAATCGATTTTCGCCGTGCTTGAGATTTACAACCTGTGCGAAGAGTCCCTGAGCATTATGGCGAGCCGGCTCCCCATTTATGTGGATTTGTTTGCTGGGAGAAGTGGAGCCCACAATGAATGTAGATGAGGCTGAAACCTTCGTGCCGTCTCGAGGCCAGGCTATGAACAGCTTGTTCCGCTCCGGTGATTCTTCCAGAGTTCCCGGCGCCGATGCCATAATCGCATCACCGCAGGTGAGCAAAAAGAGCAGCGCTGATAGGAGCAACATTCCGGACAATCGCATTCTCCTGGCGAATGCAAAGCTCATTTGACCTCCTCTTTTTGCTTCGTACTCTCAGCTGAAGTTTTTGCGGCGCTCGTTGCCTTATTCTCTTCTTCGCTTTTCTTCTTCTCGTCGATAGGCGCCAGGGCTGTATCGTTGAGCGTGTAATCCATTTTGCCGAAGTATGTTTTCGTTACCATCAATGCGTCGACCTTCACCGGTTTTTTAGTCACCATATACAGTACTGCAAAATGATGCACGGATTTGTGTACTTTATCATCGATGATTGATTCGTATTGTTTGAAAAGCGGAGAAAGGTAGAATGTCAGAGTTTCGTCATCGTAAAATGCGTTTCTGTCATCATTGATGAATTTGTAAGCGGCCATTCTGGCATCATCTTCCATGGTATCGGGGGTGATGGCATGATCGGTGAGCGGCGGATAGCCCTGAGAGCCCCTCGAGATCAAAAATATCGTCTCCACCCTCACGGCCGGGTTACGAGTCAGCGGCAGAATGTATCTATCCTGGATCTGCTGCAGCCCGAGCACTTCTCCACCGACGATGAATTTACGCTGGCTCAAATCGCTCGACAGGTCGAATGTGCTTCTGGCAGGATAGCGATCGCAAATGGTTTTCAGGGTCAACAGATTGAATGCGTTTATCCAGAAACAGAGCTGCTCTTTGCGATCCATCTTATCCGGGGCGACCTTTTCAAGATCGTCGACGGCTGTCTTCAAACGAGGATCGGCGCACAAGTTTTTGTAATCAACCAATCCATCTTTGATGTATTTTTTGAGCAGCTCATCGTATACCGTGAATCGATAATTTGAGGGATGCTCGGCTTTGATCATCCAGCTCTTGCTCAACTCCGGTATGTGACGGATGAGGTAGCAACTGACCAGAATACAGCCTGCCGCTATTGCCAGCAGAGGTAAAAACTTGAGAAGATCGGGTAACTTTTTCAGCATTCCAGCGAGCGGATAGGTATCATGTGATTTTACGAGCGGTGCTGTCGAGGCAAAGCGTTCGTGCGCCTGGAGCGATGACGGCTAATGTACAGGATTTGCTGAACGCCTCTGCGTCAATGTAATTGTATCTGAGTGAGTGGAGCGAAGCTTGAACCAATCCATAAAGCTTTTGCAGTTTAGCGACACGCACCTCTTTGCTGACGGCGATGGGCGTATGAAAGGCGTCAAAACGGCCGTTACTCTCGAGGCTGTTGTCGATCTTGCTAAGAGTGTCGAGCATGAGGTTGACTATGTTCTGGTGACGGGCGACATATCTCAGGATTGTACTCCCGCTTCCTACGAGCTTGCAGCCGAGATTTTCTCGCGTTTGGGGCGTCCGGCTTATACTTTACCGGGCAATCATGATGAAGACATTCCGCTGAAGCAGAGTCCTTTGATGAGCGGCTTGTTCAACGCCGAGAACCACTTTCTGGCCGGCGACTGGATAGTGATCCTGCTCGACTCCGTCATCCACGGAATGATTGCCGGCAGATTATCGCACGATGAGCTTGTACGCCTGGATAATTTATTGAAGAAGCATGCGGATAAACATGCGCTCGTCTGTCTTCACCACAATCCTGTCAATATGCGTCCCGACCGCGAAGATCCGGTCATGCTCAAAAACCCTGATGACTTCTTCGCCGTCATCGACAGCCACGCAAACGTCCGGGCCGTCATCTGGGGGCACGTGCATCAGGAGCATTTCGAAGAGCGGCGTGGTGTCCGGCTTATGGCTTGCCCTTCGACATGCATTCAGTTCAAACCCACCAGTACCGGCGTCACTATCGATGAGCAAACGCCGGGTTACAGGCGGATCGTCCTCAATGCCGACGGCAGCGTCACTACAAAAGTAATGCGGCTGAGCGCCCTTCCGGAAGGGCTGGAAGTCACCGGTGAAGACCTGTGACTTAGTCGTCTCCGGTTGCATTCAAAAGAGGCTATGGTGGTCGTTTCAGCGCCCTTACGTATTTAAAGAGGGTCTCCGGTCAGAACCGAAAACCCTCTTCCTAATTGGTGGAGCGTACCAGGGTCGAACTGGTGACCTCTTCAATGCCATTGAAGCGCGCTACCAACTGCGCTAACGCCCCACATATACACGCATTGACCTTTATACCAGAAAATCGGTTTACGGGAAACGATACAGCAAGAAATATTAAACTATTGCGCTGCATGAATGACAGCTAAACCGGGTCCGCGAGGCGCGCTCAGGATTATTGGGCGTTCGTCGCAGCAACTTTGCTAGACTGTACGCATGCAAGATCAGACCACTCGCTCAATCGAGCAGTCTTCGAGGGATGCCGAGCGTCCCGGTCATTCACTTGTTGATTCGATCACCCATTTCATTCATCGGCATTTCTTGCTCTTCCTGATTTCAGCATATGTGCTGGCTGCGTTCCTCCCTGAGCTCGGATTGTGGCTCCGGCACCTGCATCTGGGCCGGGTGAGCCTGGGAACCGAAAAAGTCGACATCACGCTCTCTCTTGTTATGCTCTCCTTTCTGCTCTTCAATGCCGGACTGGGCATAAGAGCGAAGCAGTTAGTCGGATTGTGGTCGCATCCGACTGTGATCGGGCTTGGCTTCCTGGCTAACATAATCGTCCCCATCGTTCTTGTCTGCGGATTGCGGCAAGCTATGGGGCTCTGGCACAGTTCCGATGAAGTTCAAAGTCTTCTTGTCGGTCTGGCGTTAATTGTAGCGATGCCGATTGCCGGCTCATCCACAGCCTGGTCGCAGAACGCGAACGGCAACCTTGGACTGAGCCTGGGTTTGATTTTCCTTTCGACGATGCTGAGCCCATTTACCGGCCCTATCGTGCTCAAATTATTTAGCGGTATCACATCTGGTGACTACAGCGAGGATCTGGCGGAAATCGCCACTCAGGGTACCAACACATTTTTATTGATTTCAGTTGTTCTGCCGTCGCTTCTCGGGATCATCCTTCACTTCGTTTTGAAGGATAAACGCGTGAATGCTTTACGATCTCATTTGAAGCTTTCAAATTTCGTCGTGCTGCTCTTGCTCAACTATTCGAACGCTTCTGTCTCGCTGCCGCACGTTGTTCGCTTTCCGGATTGGGATTTCCTGGCGCTCATCGTGACGGTGACGGTGGCACTGTGCGTGGTGGCATTCGGTGCCGGCTGGGCACTGGCTCGCTGGCTCAAAGTTGATAAAGCCGACATGGCCTCGCTGATGTTCGGATTGGGGATGAACAACAATGGTACCGGTCTGGTTCTTGCGTCTCAGACGCTGGCTGATCATCCAAACGTGTTTCTGCCGCTCATCTTTTACACGCTTGCCCAGCAGATTGTAGCCGCCCTGGTCGATCGCAAGTTTTTCAGAGCGGATGACGAATAGGCGTCCGGCTCAGTTTCGACTCGACTTGGCCGGCTCTCGCTCGCTTGCTTGCTGTGCTGCCAGACCGTGTTGTTGTTCTTTTTGTTCTTGTGGTTGTCGCTCCGCCGCCGGCTTCTGGATCTGCGGCTGGTTAAGCGGGTTTGCAGAGATGGCAGTCAAAATTTTGTCACGATCGCCAGCCAGTTTTCGCGTAAGCTTTAAACCGGATTTGCATTCAATGTACTGTTTGATCTTCTCTTTTGCCCAGCGCGCCTTGCTCTTCACGTTCAACAAGAAGTACTTGTCGGGCGGCCAGAGAAACGACGTTTCAAAATAGCACCAGATCGTACAACCCTGGCAGAAATCCCAGGTGCCCTCTTGCTTGCGTCGCTCCTGCACATGCATGGAACGCCACATCTCATCGAGATTCGATCTGCCGTTTTCATGCTTGATTTTCAGGCGTTCATCGTGCATGTGGTAGCAAGGCAAAAGCAAATGATCGTCCGGCGATATGACAATTGTCGAAGAGATGGCGCGGCAACGCGGTTTTGCAATCTGATTGCCGCCATCGAGATAGAATTCGGTGAACGCCCAGTTGACACAAACATTGTCGAACTCGGCCAGACGGTGCAATTCTTTTATCCCTTCGTCTTTCAAAAGATCATTGCCGCAGTAATCGAAAACCGGGCCAAGCAGAACGACGACGCCAAGCTCTTGTGCAAGACCGATTACATCTTCCATTTGAGCGATGGATTCCGGCGTTGCCGTAGCGATGATCGAGGGTCGTTCGCCCAGCTCCTTGGCGATTTTGATGCTCTCGATCACTTTATTAAAGCCGTTTATTCCCCGTTCCTTGCTGTAAGCTTGCGGGTCGATGGTCGAGAGAGAAAACTTCAGGTCGTCGATCAGTCCCTGCAATTGTTTTGCCTTTAGGGGATAGAGCGTGCCCGTGTTGGCAATGCTGGTGTAGAACCCCATTTCTTTTGCGGCCTTGAGCACCACCGGGAGCTGTTTGTAAATCAGCGGCTCACCGCCGGTAAAGTCGACTACTTTTACCCCCAGTCGTTTGAGGGCGGCGAGATTCTCTATGATTATTTCCGGCGCCGTTTCCTTGATCGGGATATTCTCGGGTTTAATCGGAATGTCGCAGTACATGCAACGCGAGTTGCATTTATAGGTCAGGTAGTAGTTTGCAAGAAGTGGTGGCAACCTGGCAGTACTCCGGAGCGATGGTCACTTACAAACTTTGGACTCGAGGCTTTGACTCACCGATGAACGCTGCAGAAGTTTGAAAAAGCATTCATATCTATTGGTAATCTCAATGCAAAAACGACAAACCAAATATACTAGCGCGGACGAGGGCGAATTCATATTCAATGCGAAGTGAAAGTTAGCATCGCCCGCAATTCGATTGAGAACCTTCTTATGAGAGGCCGATATGGTGAGGGCGAGGCATCCGAGGATTTTGAGCAGTAGCGAGGCAGTTCTTTTTATCATTGACGTCCAGGAAGCTTTTAGAAAAGTGCTTGTTGACTTCGACTCGCTGTGCAAAAACATCGCGATAATGGCGCAAGCGGCCAAAATAATCGACATACCGGTGGTGATTACCGAGCAGTATCCGCGTGGTCTGGGCGCGACCGTACCGGAAATCGCCGAGCATGTGGGCAAGCACGAGTACTTCGACAAGAGCTGTTTCAGTGCATTGGCGCTGGATAGTCTCCTTGATTGGTTGAGGAAAAGTGGCAGAACACAGGTCATTCTAAGTGGCATCGAAGCCCATGTTTGCGTCAGCCAAACAGCTCATGATCTGTTGCATAACGGTTACCAAGTGCACTTGATTACTGATGCGATCCAAAGCCGCATTCCGAGCAACAAGGAAGTTGGCTTGAGCAAAATGATTGGCTCGGGCGCGGTCCCATCATCTGTGGAGGCAGCCCTTTTCGAGATGCTGATGGAGTCAGGAACGGATGCATTCAAAGCCGTTCAAAAGCTGGTGAAATAGCCCCGATGATTACCTTCGCAAGCTCCTCATGGAACCTTAAGCGAAAGTCCCGCTAATCTATGACGTATAGCTTATTGGGCAGCTTCTCGCAATCAATTGCATGGCCCCCGACCATGTCGGACATCTGGTCGCCCATGTTGACGACAATGGTGAAACCGAGATCTTCGATCTGCTTTCGCACAGCCGTCTTGATTTCAATGGCTGAACGCCGGTCGCCCTGGTTTCGAAAATAGATGCCATCATATGCGACATTGGCACGCACGAGATTCTTGATGGTGGGCGCTTTCAATTCTTCCATTCTTCCTGTGACAAGAAAAACGGCAAATCCTTTCGATCTCGCCCATTTTAGAAAATCAGCCGATGGTTTTAAGGGTGGTGCTTTGGCAAGCCGAACCCATTTGACGAAATCTTTCCAAACGAACTTATCGGTGGTTTTGTAATAGTCGCGATTGTCTAAAATCGTTTCGTCTATATCGGAAACAACCGCCATATTGTCCGCCCCAGGATGCTCCTTAAGGTAATCGAGACAAGCCTTGCGCGCCGATGCCATGCAACGGGCAAAGTCTTTTTTGTATTGCGACGATTTCGTGTACGAGATTCCGTCGCGCATCACGCTTCCGGAAATTTCCTCAGCCTTCTTGTCCAGCTCCTCGGGTTTCTTGTTGTACGTTTCACAGGGGCATGCCACTGCCTGTGGTGTGACGGCAATAGAGGCGCCGAGCAGCGCCGCGCCGCAGGCTGATGTCTGCAGCACAAGCCCCAGCAAACCTACAAGACTATATTTGATCCCCACCAGATTTCTGTTTTTGAAATTCCGGTTTGTAAAATTCCGCCTCATGCACCCCGTCTCGACACGCCTCTGCCCTGCACATAAGTGGTGGCACCATATACGGTTTTCTGCTCGCCGGAGAGAGGTTTTACTTCAATCTCGCCGACCGACTTGAGCGGGTCTGCTTCCTCGTAGACACCCCAGTAGCTGCTGCCCACCCTTTTCTTCTTCTTATTGGGAACGTTCGGCAAGATCCGCTCGGGGACCGCTATCCCAATCAGTAGAAGGATAGATAAGATTACCATGATGACGGTGAACAACGTATCCATAATCGGTCTCCAATTATAGAATTGGCTGGAAGTCAAGCTATATTAGTCCGGCGCCGGGCAGCTGTCCATGGTGATCGCACGTATCATCGCCGGGGTCGTATGCAGGCGCCCTGGGTCATCTCTAGGGTCCTTAGGCTGATATGACGTAATCGTCAAAACACTTATTTCCATCGCGCCTGAAGATGCTTGCTGCTTGGTTGTTTTGACATCCGGCGAATATAAGTTGTTTGATCTAATCGTCATAACGATTAAAGGGGTGTCGGAGGGGACCCGATCCGGCAAAGCGCGATCCAGTAAAACGCCACCCGGCAATCCTCCAGGTCGAGGTCCGGCAAACAGACATGATCCGCCTCAAGCGAAAAGAAGCGCCTTGTGGGCGCTTCTTCTCAAAAGGAGGAAATCAGGCGACTTAATGGATCAGCCTCTCATGACTCTTGCCAAATCCTCATACAAGCCGGCAATTTGGCTGGTCACCGGTGCCGTGTGAGGATTCTCTTCCGAGTATCTGGTGAACTCTGCGGCCTTGGCCTCAAATAGTTCTCTTAACCGCTTTTGTAGCGCTTCCGAATGCTCGTTCATTTAAGTCCGTTCTTTCTAGTGCGTAAGGAACAGGCAGCGCCTGTTGATGGGAAAACCAAACTAACGAGAAGCTGAATTAATTCTGTCTCAAACGGATGTCAAGCTCAATAGGTTTTTGGAAAAAAACTTTGGTTTTCCGCATTTTTAATGCAATCACGGACGGTGGCAAGAAAATGGCAAGAAAAAAGAAGGAGGCTCGAAAGAACCTCCTCCAGTCAGCTTTGAATAAACGCGTTATCAAAACGCGCTATTTAAAATTACCGACTTTTCTTTTTGGCTTTCTTCTTGCTCGTCTTGTTGGCGCCAGGAGCGGCCCACGGTTTTTGACGAGATTTGCCGTTGACGATGTCCTTCAGCTCTTGACCGGCGCGGAAGGCAGGAACCTTGCTCGAAGGAATTCTCAGAGGAGCAAGTGTGCGGGGGTTGCGGCCGGTTCTGGCTTGACGGGTGCGGCGCTCGAAAGTGCCGAAGCCAACGAGGGTTACCTTTTCTCCCTTAGACACAGCGCCTGTGACTGCATGAAGAAGTGCGCTCAATGTTTCGCTGACTTGGATCTTAGGTTGACCAGTCAGGTCTGCGATTTCGCTGATCAGCTCAGCACGGTTCATAATGTATCCTCCTTATCCAAAACCACAGAGTGGGTTTCCAACGGCGCATGTTAGCACCACCTAACTATTTTGTACAAGAGTATTGGTGCGGATTTCCACAAAATTTAGTTTTCTGGATATACGAAAGCGCTGATAGTGGATGGGTTTCAATAGATCTCGAGATATCAAGGAGAGCCTGGATGTCAATCGACGCGCTAATATAGAGACAGCGGACATTTTATGGAACGACTCTCCTGCACACATCAACCCACTCTTCGTCAACTGCTTGCTACCGGGGCTATGGCGGAAGCGCAGCTTGTGTGGGGTGAGGACTTTATCGATCAGCCGGTCATGCAAGTGGCCAGTCAATTGGATCCTTTGCCGATGGCTGGATCCCTTGTGGTGACTACAAAAGATGTTGTGCTGGCAACGAAGAATCTTGTGCTGGACGGGCTTTCCGGGGTCACATACATAAGTCAATCCGATCACGAGCGTTCGGCGACATTGGCCGGTATCAAAGGCGGTATCGGAGCAACTGACGAGCTGCCGGCCGGCTCTGGAGCAGCAGGAAAACGAAGCGACGCCGCCGCGCTCGTTGGCCAGACCAGCGAAGTGCGCGATCCGGTTCTTGAAAAACTGCTATTGAGCTGCCGTGGCAGCGATGTACCTTTGATCGTCATGCCGAGCTTCGGCGAACCGGTGCAAATCCTGGAAGACATCCGCCTCGCTTTCTTGAAAGAAACGAAAATGGCCAGCGCTCGCATTCAGGCCGTTCTTTTATCGGTCGTTCTGGAGGAGGGGCTGGATGGATTGATCGAACAATTGCATGATTGGCTCCAGCGACCAATCGCTATAGAAACGGCCGATTTTCGTCTCCTCGCCTCTCGAAACATGGGTGCTACTCCGGCGCGTCAACAGAAGCATCTCACCGATGCGGCGCTCGATACCATTCAGCGGCTGAAGCATAGCGGCGACAATCAATCTATATTCGATTCCTTTGTATCTCCGCTGAAACTCGGACGGAGATTCAGCCTTCCATTGCTCTATGCCGGTAACAATATTGCCGGCTACATATCTGTGATGTTGAAGGCATCCGATAATGAGGAGACGCTGATCTGGTATATGCAACCAGCCGCGCTGGCCGCCATGGTCGATATCGTTCATCGATTGAAGGGAGACTTCGGCCTGTCGTTGGTGCAAAAGAACTTGCTTAAGGATTTGATTTCCGGACGGGCAATATCGGCCACCGATCAAGAAAGACTGGAACGCCATTTCGGCTTCGATCTCTGCGACGGCTTTTTTGTTTTTGCGGTGGAGGCGTTTCTCGAAGCGGAATCCCCGCACTCATCGCCGGTTTTGGCGCACTACCCCGAGGACTCTCTGATCAGTATCGACGTCGAAGGAACACGCGTCTACATCATCCCCTACGGGCAAGACGTCCAGACCGACTGGCGCCAAGAAGCAGAGACGCTGGTCAAAAAGATCAAGGAGCTAAACGGCCAGTGCCGGGTGCAGTTAGGCGCCGGTCGAAAAGTGGCCAGTCTGATGGAATTGCACGAAGCCTACCGCGAAGCGAGACAGGCACTGATCGTAGGCTCGATGATTCATAAGGAACGAGAATTCTCAATCGGTTATGGCGAGCTGGGCGTCAAACGTTTGCTTTACTTGATCATCGATCATCCCGAGGTGGACCGCTTTTATAAGGAGGCGCTCTCGCCACTGGAAGCTTATGATGAAGAATGGGAAACCGATCTGCTCGACTCGCTCCGCGTTTATGTGAATGAAGGCGCCAACCTGAATTCCACCGCTCGCGCTCTCTTCATTCACCGCCATACGCTGCGCTACCGCCTGGAGCAGATCGCCGACATCCTCAAGGTAGATATCGACTCTCAGGAAGTGCTTTTGAACCTGCAAATCGCCTTTCTTATCCGCGACATGACGCATCAGGGCGAATAAAATAGACTCGGCATCTCTGCGTCACAGCCAGGGGCGAGGGCGTTTGAACTCTTCGCATTTGTGCCATCAGATGCGGTGGCATACGCAAGCCGGTTGAAATCGCTCCGGACGGAGCCATCTCACCACATATGGTGCCCGGGCAACCGCCTCTACGTTCGAGCAGTCAACACGCGCGTACCAGTATCCGTCTCGGCAAGCGTTTCGATGCGCCAGGGCTTGAATATTTCTTTGAGTTCTTCATTGGTGTAATAACGGAGCAGCATGCCCTTGCGTTCTTTATCGGTGTAAACGTGCGTTTTATCAGGAAGCTCGAAATATTGACCCGGTCCGCCACCGACTTTGTCGAAGCAACCGATGAACGTTCCTCCCGGAACCAGAATCCGCCTGATCCGATTGACCATGGTCTGAGTGACCATGAGCGGGAAGTGCTCGAAGATTGAGTTGCCGACGACGGCATCGAACGAGCTGTCCGGATAATTCAAGTCCGCCAGATCGCAAACATCGAACCGGATCACCAGATCCTCTTTGTCCGCCCATTCGCGCGCCAGCTTGATAGCGTGATTCGAGATATCGACCCCGGTAAGGGAGAATCCCTCACGGCTCAGATAAACGGATAGCCAGCCGGTGCCGCAGCCGAGGTCAAGAACCGTCTCGGCCTTATTTGCCTTGAGCGTCTCCGGAATAGAGCTCAGGTAAGAAAGACTGGGCAGTTTTGTATAAGCTGCCTTTACCGGAGCCCATGCCTTTTCCCAGAACTCTAGATTCTCGCGATAAACATCCGAGGTAAGAAGCTCGTCGAGCTTTTTGTCCTGGCAAGGTTCGATTGCATCCTCAAATTTCATTTCGTTCTCGGCCTAGATCTTTAGATGAGTGTTGCCTGGATAATTGAGTATGGGCTCGATGATTCAGTATCGGCCTCCATAATTCAGCATCCGTCTCAAATGAGATTTCAGGGCTTCTTTTATCAGTTGCTCAGAACTGATTCTGATTCAGTACCGTCAGTCTGGTAAGAGTAACACATTGTATACATCAGATTAGATCTAAAAGTAAGGTGGTATCTAATCTTCAAGAAGGCGGGGACCTTTCTCAAACAAGGCTAGGCGGGTTTTAGGCTAATGGCGGAGCCAAGCCGAATACAGTTGCAAATGATGCTTGTGCAGCAGGCTGGTCCTGGCGCGCTGCCATTAAGTATTCTGCCGCCCACAAGTTTTCTGCCATTCCTCCGGCAAGTAGAGCAGCTCGTCATCGAAGAGCGCCTGCGTCCGGTGCTTGTCTATTGGTCGCGACAGAGCGCCGCTCGCTTACTGCCGACCGGACCGCGTTTCCGCGAGCTAATGCGCGACGCTGATTGCGTTTGTATTTTTTCTGAAGACCGCCTCGACCCGCCTGATGAGTGGTGCTTCGTCCTCGAGAGTCATGGATTGTGCCTGGTGGTTTACGGCCAACAGGCGATGGAATCGCCCGATGGCGAGAAATACTCTTGCACGGGATCGATGGAGCCGGCAATCGTAAAGCAGGCATTCGACAGATTGCTGCCGAAATGGCAGCAGCTCGATTTGTCGGAAAGCAACCGGCTTGAAGATGCGCGCGCCAATCTCGGTCCCTCCGGCAGCGCCCCGCCTTACATGCAGCGCATGCGCTCGGCATGGCCGATTGTCAAAGCACCGGTTCAGCAAGGACTGATTCTAGATCCGCTGCATCATTCCGTGAGCGACTGGTCGCTGCAACAAGGTCCGGGAGGTTCAGCAGCCCCGGAGAACTTGCCGCGAGGCATCCAACCGATCGCGCTCGATCCTGGCCTGGCTCAGTCGCCCGTTAACATCAGTCCGTCGTCGGCAATTGCTACACCCTCAGCCGTAATCGCTCAGGCACCGGTTTCGGCAATCGCACCGGTCGAGGCATTGGCGGACGATCTGGCGGCGCAGATTGCGCGCTCCGAGGAAGTCGTCAGTCGTGGTGGCGATGGTAAAGGCGGCTTGGCCATGCGCACGCCCCCGGCGGACTTGCAGGAAGAACCGCCAAGCATCATGCCCCCGGCGGCGCAGTCGATCATCAGTGAAATAATTGGACGACTCAGGCATGCAAGCGATCTAACTTCAATCCTGCAGTACGCCATCGAAACACTCGTACTGGCAACCAATGCGGAGCGTGGTCTCATCTGGCAGATCGATGGCGACCACCTCAAGGTGACTAACGAATTCGCCACGAACGGACACAACTGTTTCTTGCAAAACCAGTTGTCGCCTCAAGAATCGACCGCCATAGTGCTCGAGTTTCTCGGTCGCTTCCCGGACGAAACCGGACTTGGCGTGATCAGCATTCCCAATACATCGCGCGACACCAATCTCCATAAGGTCTCTCCGGCTCTTTCCTCGCTTCTCGAGCTGGGCGAAGTGAAAGCGCGCTTGATGGCACAGTTGCGTTCGCGCGGCGTCTTCTCAGGATTCCTCGAACTGCAGCAACGCAGCAATCCCCGCGAGTGGAGCCCGGTTGATGCGGTGGTTTTGCAAAAGGTGGCTGAGGTGCTCTCGGTCGTCGTCCAGCAAGCGGCTGACCAATCGAAGATTGAAATGGACGCGCAGGAGATGAAGCTGATCAACGAGATCGCCGGTCTTTTCCGGGAATCGCGCGGCATGAGTACGCGCGACTCACTCGTCAAATCAGTTATGCTCGTCGCCAAGCACATGGGTTTCACCCATTCGGAAATCTATTTGTTCAACCGCGAGGAAAATGTTCTCGAGCCGCAAACCCTGCACTCGAAGTTGAAGGCGGTGGACATCAGTGACAAGGAGAACCCGTTCGTCGAGGTCTTCAACTCCGGGCGCGGCAAAACAATCAACCTGGAGCCCAGCAAGAAGCTCGACCCATTTTTTAAAAACGATATGGCGCTTGTGCTTCCGCTGACATCTGAAGGAGCTCGACTGGGTGTGATTGGACTGTGGCAGCGTTCGCAGGACCGGCCCGATTTCAGACCGCAGGATAGAGAACTCGGTTTGACGATTGCCGGTCACCTGTCAAACGTTATCCGAGCCGACCAAGCCATCCAGCAGATTCGCTCCGATCAGGCTCGCTCAGCGCTGATCAACCGAGTTTCAAGTGAAATCAGAAACGCCCTCAAGCGCGCCGACCAGATTATGGAAACGCTTGTCGAGGCCTTGCACGAATTCTTTGATCTCGACCTTTGTGTGGCGGCGCTCTACGACAGCAACACCGATTCATTCCGCGGCAGCAAAGTTGCCGGCGAGGACGGCGAGAGCAATGGGCATGTCTCGCCGCTGGAAAATCAGGACGACTCGGCCAGTAACATCGGTGAGCATCTCATTCATGCCGTCAAAGATCGTCTCAAGATTGGCGAGACGATTTTTATGCCGAGAGCCGAGATCGAAGACATGCTTTCCGACACAAAGTTGAGCATAAACGGCAGCAAATCGGCGACTCTGGTGCCGCTCTTCTATGCCGGCAACTTCAAGGCGGCACTATGCATGGTATCAAAGGAACAGCAGGGGCAGCTGCCTGAAAAAGACATGCATATGGTTCTCGACCTCGCCGATCGAGTGGCGGTCGTGATTTCACACGCCGAACTGTTTGCCAAGGTCGAGCTCGAATCGATCACCGATCCGATGACCGGCTTGTTCAACCGACGACATTTCGAAGTGCAGCTCAGCAAAGAAATCGACCGTTATCAACGGTTCGGTCACCCATTCTCATTCATTATCATCGACCTCGACTACCTCAAGAAGATCAACGATTCCCTCGGTCACCACTTCGGCGATGATGCCATCAAGCACATCGGCAATGTGCTTAAGAAGAGCGTGCGCGATGTGGACACTGTCGGTCGATTCGGCGGAGAGGAATTCGTGGTGCTCCTGCCGGAAACCGACCTGAAATGGGCGCGCATGGTGGCGGAACGCATCTGCACGTCGATCAGGGAAAAACCCGTTGAGGGTGTGGGAACAGTCACCGCCTCGGTCGGTGTCGCCGTATTTCCTCATGACGCCGATGAGAAGGAAAAACTGTTCAAACTGGCTGACAGCGCTCTTTATCTGGCGAAAACCAGAGGGAGAAACCGGGTCTGCACGGTGACGGACGATCTGGTTCCCAGTGGCGGCGAGGCCGCGATACCGGCGGAAATGCAGAAAAATCTCGACTCGGAGCGCCATGCCGCAGCCAGGCAAGAGGTGAAACTCAAGCTGGAAAACATTCCGGCCTTCGACCTGGCTATGGTGGCCGACAAAGGCATACTTGGAATTCTGGCGCAGATAATCAAGAATCTGGAAGAGAAGGATGCCTATGGTCCGGAGCGCTCGCCCAGAGTGTATACATACGCCAGCAAAATGGCCCAGTCACTCCATCTGTCAAAAGAGCATGCCGAGATAGTGTCACTATCGGCGGTGCTGTGTAATCTCGGCAAGATATCGGTGCCGGAAGATATATTGAAAAAACCGGGACCTCTAAGCGACAGCGAGATGCAAATAATCAAACAAGCGCCCGCCACAGGTGCAAAGCTGCTCGAACCGGCCAAACTCTTGTACAGGGTTTCGCAAATCATCGAAGCATCGCATGAGCACTGGGATGGTCAGGGTTACCCGAATGGCTTGCGTGGACATGACATTCCCGTGGAGGCGCAGATTGTTTCGCTTGTCGATTGCTACGTGGCCATGACCAGCGATCGCCCTTACCGCCAGGCTCTCACCCATGAAGAAGCAATCAAGCAAATCCAGGCAGACTCAGGAAAAAGATGGGATGCTCGCCTTGTCAAGATATTTCTATCCATTCTGCAGAAAGAGCAAAAGCAAGAGTAAGAGCCGATCTACGGATGGCGTCGTTTGAGAGTGCTTCAATCTTACAAACTTTTAATGCGCCCGGGAGCATCTTGGCAGCTCTTGAAATCTTGATTATAATAACAACAGATCGTCCGAATCGATAGCTCATCCATCAGCGGGCAACCCAGTGTTGGACCCGATCAAGTCTCACTTTGTGAGAGCTGAGGCGGTGCGATCTATCATCGGTAATGGCTCCAAAAGAGCTGAAAGATCAATGGAGCAAGCCCCTCTGTGCCCGGTGGGTGAACCGGCAGGGGGGCTTGATAGTTGACGGTATCAGATATGGTGCAGGAAGACCGCGTCCGCCTCGCCAGAATTGGTTATCGTCATATGACGATAAAAATCGGCTCAATTCTATCGTCATATGACGATAACGACGGAAACTTTGCTGGCTCCTCAGGCATCCGGCTGCTTAAAAAGGTACTGCCGAGTCATGCAGCATGTACAAACCGGTTTCCGCGGCTTATATTCAGCAGCAGCAGGTCGATGGCTATATGATGTTCTAGTAGGCTCTGCAATTTGAAACTATGACGACGGAAGCATTTAGCTCTGATAAGAAAAACGAGCGAGAGAGACTTGTTGAACCTTCTAACGCTCCTAAGCCCCAGGCTCTCCAGGAAAAAGATCAGCTAAAGTTCCGTGTTTCGGATCAGGGCGATGCAGAGGCTGACGGGCAAACGAAGGCTGACGAGCAAACGAAAGCTGAGGAGCAAACGAAAGCCGAGGAGCAAGCGAAAGCCGACGGGCAAACGACAGCTTCAGAGCCCCCAGGCGACTTCGGGCTAGAGGAGCTTGCCGAGCGATTTGATATCGTTGAATCTGTAGGCGAAGGCGGCATGGGCGTCGTTTACAGAGTGTTCGATCGCAGGCTCGAGAAACAATTCGCGCTCAAAATACTCAAGCATGCATTGATTGATGACGTTCAGGCAAGGCGTCGATTTGAGAAAGAAGCAGAGGCGGCTGCATCGCTCAACCATCCTCACCTGGCAACGGTCTACGAACACGGTTCCTTGAGTAACGGCACGCCCTACCTGTTGATGGATTTCGTCGAGGGTGAGAGTCTCGGCAAGCTGATCAAGTCAAAGGGTCCGCTGGACCCCGCGCGTGCCGTCGCCATCTTCGATCAGATCATCGAGGCTCTCGAGAATGTGCATGAATCCGGACTGCTGCATCGCGACATAAAGCCGAGCAACATCATTGTTGCCATTGATGAGGACGGTGGCGAAAACGTCAAGCTGGTCGATCTCGGTATTGCAAAATTGATTGAGCATGGCGGTGCCACTGTGAGCGGTGTCACGCAAACGGGCGAGTTTCTAGGCAGTCCTTTGTACATGAGCCCGGAGCAGTGCCACGGCGATGAGTTGAACGCCGCCTCGGATATATATTCCGCTGCTTGTGTTTTGTTTGAAATGCTCACGGGGCAACCACCATTTTCCAGCAACAACCCGGTCAAAATTGTCGTCGCCCATCTAACGGAAACACCGCCGTCTCTGGCGGAGCATTTGGGGGGCGCGAATTCAGCTATGCTGCATGAGCTTGATGGCATCATCGCCAAGAGCATGTCAAAGCGCATCGATCAGAGGTATCAATCAGTTGCCGAATTGAGAAGAGAAATCGCAGCCCTGAAGGCAGGGGCTAGCCCCTCCAAAGAGAGGAAGAGGCTGGAGCGGTCGGAGAGTCATTGGATTATCGCTTTCCCCGTCGTTGCTGCTCTGCTCACCGCTTATGTGGTCATGGCACCGCAAGCGTTCGAGCCCGTGTGGAACCTCTACGAGTCACTGCGGCCCTATGCCGTCGCGATGTTCGCATTTACTTTGAGCATCTGCGCCGGGCTCTCGGTCATTATGTCCAGGTCGCGCGATCGCGGGGAAGGGATTCAGGACCGCCCCTGGCTTTCACGCGGTTGGCTGGTGTCCTATGTCGCTTGTGTTCTAACCTACACGCTTCTGCCTTGCCTGCCGGAGGATCAACCGGTGATTCCGTATGTGGTGGCATGTGTCACCAGCTTTTTCTTTTCCGGCTACTTCCTTTTGCGCTATCTCGCTGCTGCGAAAAACGATTTTTTGGCTCCGTTTACCAGAGCGCACGGACGCTTGCTGTCCGAGGAGGAACGCAAACCATTGAGATTGTGGCGAGGATTTTTCATCTCGCTTACCGCATTTGTCGCCATCTGCTTCAAGGCACCGCAATTCGAAGGACGGCCTTATCTTGGTCTTTTAGCCACTGCCGTGATCGCTCTTGTTCTTCTGTTTATCCTCAGCAAGAGGACAATCGGCCGGTTGGCGGCGAAAAAGGATGTGAGACCGGGCGATCGGTGGCTGGCGCTTGGTGGTATCGCCGGCAGTGTAGCCAGTCTCGGGTATGCGCTTCTGCTTGCTCTCAATGTTATCGCGCAGTGCCAGGTGGCTCCCATCACCATGATTCAAACAAGCGGCGATTTATATGCACCGATGGTGGTGGCGCCCGCCTTGATTTCGCTCGTCTTCTTTTCGGTTTGGACGACGAGGCGCAAGAGCGTGTCACTCGGCAAGAGTGACGGCTGGTAGGAGGAAATACAGAAAACTTGCGGGCTGCTTAGTGTTTGCGCTTGCGCTTCGAAGAGCCTTTCTTGCCCGTTTCGGCCGGCGCTTTTCCCTCTGCTGCTGGCGTCGGTGTCGATGTCTTGGGCGGACCCTTCACGCCCGCACCCGGAGTCAGCGCTTGCGCCGCTGGAATGTCGTCCGGCGCCGATTCCTTGCTGGGCTCGTACTTGGGCTGGTTGCTGTTGGCCGGATACAGATCGACAATGATCGGCCTGTGCGCCAAGCCGCATGCTTCCCCGACGTGGCGAGACATCGTCGCCACATCCGAGTTGATTAATATGTGATCGACCGGGAAGCGCATGAGGAACAAGTCCATGTTGTCGGGATAATGCCAGCTCGGCTGAATGCCATAGCCGAGGCGCGTGTCCTGCAAGTTTCCATTTTTGAGCAGGGCGCCGAAGGTCATCGAATATGGTGTCATGTTGTAATCGCCGAGTACCATCTTGCGTCCATTCAACTCGGCCACCATTTTGGCGACTGCCTCTGCCTGGGCGTTTCGCTTGCTCAGGGTATCACCGTCCTTGGGAGCGGGCAACTCAATGGCAATGATTCGGAACCAACCATAGTCGAAGTGGAGCGTCGTCAAAAGCACAGGCAGCTTGTCCGGCCCGATCCGGCGGAAGCGGTTTCCCTTCAATGGTTTGGTGCTGTATATCGCTATACCTTTGCTTTCCTCGGGCATGAATGCGGTTCGGTTCAGGTACGAGTTGAGCTGCTCGTTCAACTTGACCAGTTGGGCCGTATTGACGCCGGTGATACAAACAAGCTCAGGATGTTCCGCATTTACTTCTTGAATGATGGGCTTCAAATCAGTTTGCGGTGAATCGACATGTAACTCCATTACTCGGAACTTGAGGAACTTCAGGTTGGCATCCGAGGGCGCGCTCGCTGGTAGCATGGGCGGTATTACAAAGCAAAGATTGATCAAAGCGAAGAGCGCGCATGGGGCAAGCAATGGCAGGCGCCAGGGCGGTGCAAACAAAGCCGGCAACATGCACAAAAGCAAGACGAGAACGAACTGGGCTCGCAAGCTGGCGCATATTTCGCAGAACCAACCAAAGCTCCCGCCACCGGCAAGAAAACCGAGAATGGTCATCGCGATTGTGGCAACGGCGACGATCAGAGCCGGAAAACACAGCAATGATGGAATAGGCGGACCCTGCTCGACTTTCTTCGACTTGCCCTTGGCAGGCACGTCTTTGGTTGCACTAGCCGTCTCGGCCGTATCAAGTGGCGAATTGTCCTGAAATTCCATAGTAAGAAATGTCGAGAGAAAAAAGCTGAGCCCCCAGAGTGCTCATTGTCTTATGCCCTGGATGAATCTGGATTATTCTAACTGTTCTCCTTCTATTTATCGGGCGATTTGACTAAAGTTATCACTTGTCATCGCGAGCGTGCGCATCGCCTTTTTTCAGCAGCGTCGGCAGCAAGAAATGCAAATCGTCTCTTGTCCAATAATCAGTCAGATAACATACATTGCCCGGAGGCCATCGCGGCTCATCGCCGAAAACGTCCACGTCGAACTGGTCCATGAAAATGTCGTAGAAGCGATCGGCTCGGGCGGGGCCGGCTGATCTTTCCACGGCAAGCAACATGTACAACCGCGGCGAAAGTTTGTCCTCAAGCTCATCCATTAGCTCCAGAAGCAGCGCCCGCGCCTGACGATCCTCGTTCGCTTCCAGGTACCAGCGCACCAACTTCAGCCTGGTATGCCATTTTAGCTGGCGAGGGTACTGCTGCACGGCTTTCTGCAAGAGAGCTATTGCTTCTTTGCGCTTGCCCAGGTAATAGAGAGTCTCAGCCTTGGCTTGATACGTGGTGCCAAGAAAGAGACCGCGGTTCAGAAGCAAGCGCGTAACGATCGACAGAGGGCGGGGAGTATCAATTATCTGGTCGGCGCTCAGCAAGTGCCGCTCGGCTTCCTGGCGAAACTCAACTGTACCCTGCCGCGCATCAAGCTGGGCAAGATAATAATGCTTGAGCATCTCTAAATGAACCGCCAGTGAGTAACCGCAATCGAACAGAACGAAGACGAGGAACAGCGCGCCCACCAGATTCACATAATCCTCACCTTTGACGATTTTGTTGGCGAGCTTCTTTTGCAGCCGTTTGTTTATGTACAAATCAGGTCGCAAGCGCTGCAGGGTCTGGATGAAAGATTTTGCCTGGTCGGTTGAAATGGCGCTGTAAGCCAGTTTCAACACAACATCAGAAGATGGATTGGCTTGCTTTCCAGCCGCGTTGGCATCAGGCAGGGATCCGCAAAGGGCGCGCGATCTGAAAACCAGATTGCCGAAGAAGCTCAGGTGAAGCTCATCTATGGAGGCAATGCTTAT
>JAJPJO010000392.1 GCA_021324135.1 Pseudomonadota bacterium | reverse complement strand
GGTTTCTCATTACTGTTGTCTTCGTAAACACAGATTCTGAGCCAACTGACAGGGCTTTTGTGCATTTTGAAAATTAGTTTGGTATCACTCCCATGAATTTTGCGGGTCATCCGGTCAAACTAGTCTGTATAGTATTTTAAGTTAGGCGAAGCAGCAAACAATATGCACCACTTGCAATACCAAGATGAGATACCGGTACAGGAGAATCCGCCTGAACGAAGGCTATATGACTGGCTCAGGAGAATCCACCTGAGCGAAGACTATATGACTGGCTCAGGAGAATCCACCTGAACGAACGCTATATCGGAGGCTGGTGAACTGCTCAGCCAGCCTGGGCATGACTGATGAACCCGGCCAGTAGGTTGAAAACCTCGCTGCAACCTTGTTTTTCAAAAATTGAAGCGACCAGGTGATCGCTCAAGTTTTGTCCCTGTTTCGGAGCGTTGCTTGCCAGACTTCTCAACTCATCCATCGTCAAGCGATTGTGTTCTGCGCGGGTGCGGCGCTGAGCTTGCGCAGATGATGACAATGTCGCCGTTGCGCGTGGAAAGCCGACGATCTCCATGTCGGGGAGATAGCCGCTTGTGCTCGAGCCCTGGCTCCGGCGATCCTGGGGCCGGTCGGGAATCTCTGTTGCTTGAATAGTAAACTGCTGACGCATTTGTCGTCCTCCGCCATCGCATGGCAATATCCTAAGGAGGCGACCTGATCGAATCCTGATCAAGCAAATGACCCAGGTGCGATAATTTCAACGTCTCCAATTCGGGTGCAGATACTTGGTTACTTTTACTTATGGCTTCGTTGCCATCGTTATTGCAGTAGTGCTTGCCAATGCCGGTATGCTGGTCGTGCGGCGCATGGTGGATATCACCGAGTTGCGCATGAATCACGATGTGGCAGACCCGTTGCTCTCCGTGGTTGGAACGCTATTTTCAATCTTGCTTGGTTTTCTGGTGGCAGGAACCATACAGCGATTTGACGAGGCCCGCATGTATGTTCAAGAGGAGGCGGGCGCGCTGGCTGATGTCTACCGCTGCGCTGAAGGTCTGGCTGAGCCGGGGCGGACGAATTTGCAGAAGGCGTGCACTGCTTATGTTGATACGGTCGTGGATGAAGAGTGGATTCTTATGCAGGACAAGAAAGCAAGCCCGCGCGCCTGGCATATATATGGAGAAATATGGAGGCTGTCAGCCAAGTTCATTCCGGAAAACGACGGTCAAAGCAACGTTCACCAGGCGCTTCTGGCGGCTATATCACGCCTCGGTAATTATCGAACCTTGCGATTCGCGGCCATGGGCAACACATTGCCGCTGGGAATGTGGTTGATCGTTTTTTGCGGCGGCGGAGCGACCATCATGTTCACCTATTTCTTTGAGGTGAAGAGTGCCAAGATGCAGATTCTCATGACCAGCCTGGTATCAACGGTAATGGCACTGAACATTTTTCTGCTGGCCAATTACGACTATCCGTTCTCCGGAGACGTCCATGTCAGCTCAGCGGCATTCGAGCTGGATCGGCAACTCTTCAAGGGGCAGCTTGAAGGTCCAGTGAACATGAGATAGCCGATGCTATTGACGGTGGCGGATGATGAAGTCATGCAGCAATTCAGTGCTTGTTTCCGGCCATCCGTGCCCCAGCATTTTGTCCAGCGCCGACCAGTGCGGTCTTGAATGGCGAAAGACTGCCTGTGTCAATTCGGTGCCCTCGGCATTGGTGTTACTGATCGTCACTCGATCGCCGTTTCGCGAAACGACCGAGCGACCGGACATTCCGAGCATATCGGCGAAGGCACGGTAAGCCGTTCGACGAGGAACCGTCTTAACCAGGCGGCCGCTTATCGACTCTGGAATTATTCTGTCGCTTTTTGAAAAGACTTGATAAATCGAAGCGGACCGATCCGTGCTGTTTATCCCCGCAGGAGGATTAGCCTCCAAAGCGGTAAGATTGGCTGAGACTGTGAATATCCCGCCCATGCCGCTTGGATTCTGCCGATAGTGTTTCAGTCCAAGGATGCCGCCGGCCGAATAACCGACAAAAAACATTTTCTGCGGCGGCAGCCGGTATTTGTTTTGCAAGTGTCTGCTCAGGTCGTTCATAAAGCGCAAGTCCTGATGCTCGTCGGCTGGATTGATCGGCCAGTCGGGGATGCCGCCCCAGAACCGATAGCGCCGATCTTCCAGCGGGGTTCCTCTGGCGAATTCCCGCCCTTGCGGGTAAGCAATCAAGAAATTCAGTTTGTCAGCAAGCTCATTCAAACCACTTACTGAAGCCATTGTCTCGGGGTTTTGCAGGCAGCCGTGAAGAGCAACGATACAGCCGTCCGGTTGAACGGCAGTGTCACCAGATGTGGTATCATTGCCTCGCGGCTCGTGAATCGTCGCCGTCCGCACTTCATCGCCCGTCTTGATTTCCTCAATCGGATCGTGCGCCAGGGCTGACTGTCGCCAACGAGCCGATTGCTGTCTCGATGCAAGCAAGCCACCTGGTATTGATGCGAGCATCGAGATTGCCGAGCCCTTCAAACCGTCTTCCAAAAGCAATCGGGGGCTCAACTCCTTGGCATGGGAGAAGTGATCTCTTACATCATCCGTTATGGAGGAAGAAAAGCCGAATATCGCTCCGGTTGAGGCGGTGGATAGCAGCGAACTGGTACTGAGGGCTCCCTTTGCCGCTCGATTTGCCACTGCGGCAATGCCGCCGCCCAGGCAGAGGCTGCCTGTGATGGCTGCTAGATTGTACGGGTCGCTGACCTGCTGCCAGGTTGTGCTCAAACCCTGGGCAATGTCGACCTTTCCAGACTGACCGATATAGGTATGAGAATTGAGCGCTGAATGGGCCGCCGATTGGCCCAGCACCATTAGCGGTGCTCTGGTGAGATGGTTCGCCGGCAGAAAAGTGCTTGTGCCGAGCTTGTTGAGCAACGCCCCTTTTGTCGCCCCCAGCGCCAGATCCGTCATCTGCTCTTTGAACCCGTCTCTGGGCGAGGCATTGTCCAGAGCAGCAAAAGTGAGACTCAGACCAATTCCCCACGGACCTCGAATGAATAGCGGCACCGATGATAGCGCAGCGGCGATCATGGATGATGTTTCGAGCTGTTTCTTCAGATTATTTTGATCCGTCTTGATGGTTTGCTCGAGGTCTGCCTGCGCCAAGGCATCGGCGTTCTTACCACTGCCTCGAACCAGGCTCGATGCCGGTCGCGCCTGGGCCTCAAGCGTCCGCTGCGCCTTCTGAAGATCGTGGAGCGAACTTTCAGCCGGATGATAAAAGAAATCGATGGCCTTTTGAAGATAGGACTGTGAGCTGATCGCAGTCTCGTGCAGCTCGATTTCTTGCTTGATTGTTTCCTTTAGCGTTGCCTCGGGCGATCGAGCGAGTTCTTCGGTCACATCCCTTCTCTGCTTATTTCTGGACTGTTTGATTTTCTAATAGAAGGCATGATCAAACGATGGCTACATGTGGCTGGATTGTGGCTATGAGCCGCTGAGCATGTTTGCTGCCGATGAGAACAGTCCTGGCCTTTTGAACAGCCAATCATTCGCCTGATGATCTCCGGGTCCGATCCAGGTGAGGCTGCGGTTCGCCAATCTAATGGGCTCGCCCCTTCTGGGCTGAGGTGGCTGAATCAGGTCTCCAGGCGGGATTCTTGTGGCTGGGGAAGAATTCCGATTCAAAGGACGGCACGTAAGGCTGCTGCTCGGAGTATTGGGTTTGCTCGGCTGCATGCGAGTTGGCGACCGGCTGCGCTGGTGTGATGTACTGCTGCGGATTTTGCAAAACCGCATTTTGCGTGGAGCTCGAGCCGTATGGATTGGCGACGTAGCCTTGCTGTATATCGGCAGGCTGGGAATTATGATGCTTGGGATACAGGGCGGAGTAATAATCACCCATGCCGCTGGCTGCCATGTGAGGCTGATCGTATGCCTGACCGTAATCGCTGTGCTCGTCGTAAGGTTGATATGGCTGACGAGGCGCCGCGGCGTTCATCGCCGGCTGAGCCTGACCCGCCCAGGAATAATTCTGGATGAAAGCGCTGTCCGGCAGACTTTGCCGCCGCCGGTCTTCATTGCGGTTGAAGCTCTGAAGAACTGGACTGGGGTAGTACGAGCTATGTCCGTTTCCCCATCCATAGGGGGTGGGCGCTGCACCATAACCCCAGGAGGCAACACCACCACGGTGATAATGCCAGCCGCGGGCAAATGCACTTTGTTGGCAAAGGATGCATAGAGCACACGCGACGCCAATGAGAGCCAGGATTCTCATGTCTCGCGACCTCGGGTTATTAAGGGGGATCGGCGCTTGATACGATAGGAATAGACGTAGGCAATTTCAAAGTGTTCCTTGTCAAGTTGTGCTTTCATCTATACCCGAATTCTACGTAGTTTAGCCGTTTCGACCACTCTGACTCGGATATAATGAACAGCGCTCTGGTTACCAATCGCCGTCAGGCAATGATCCTAGGAGAACGCATATGAACACCACGATTAGCAAAAAGGGCGTGGAGAAGACAGCCGTAGTGGCTTATATGGAGGCCGCCATCAAGAAACTGCGGGAGCATAACACCACATTCGATCTTGATTTGCTGCAAGCCATAACCAGGCCGAAACGGCAAATACTGGTGGAGGTGCCGCTCAGAAAAGACGATGGCTCCTACACCACTTTCCAGGGATTCAGAGTGCAGCACAATGATGCTCGTGGTCCGTTCAAAGGGGGCCTGCGTTATCATCCTAATGTCGATCTTGAAGAGGTGAAAACGCTTGCTTGCTTGATGAGTCTCAAGACGGCGGTGGTCAACATTCCCTTTGGCGGAGGCAAGGGCGGTATCGCTGTCGACCCGCGCGAGTTGAGCCAGCGCGAAGTCGAGCGCTTGACCCGCAATTTCACGAACTTATTGGGCGAGAACATTGGTCCGGACCGAGACATTCCTGCTCCGGATGTGAATACCAATGCGCAAATAATGGCCTGGATTGTCGATGAATACTGCCAGAAGCACGGACAGCTCCTTGGGGTTGTAACGGGCAAGCCGATCGAACTCGGCGGTTCGCTCGGCCGCGACGAAGCCACCGGACGTGGTGCAATGATCGCAGCGCGAGAGGCGGCTCGAGAGAAGAAGATCGATATGACCAAAGCCAAGATTATTTTCCAGGGCTTTGGAAATCTCGCTTCATTCGGTGCGCAAATCGCAGAGCAGGAGATGGGCTCGACCGTAATTGGAGTTTCAACCTCGCGGGGAGCCGTCTACAATAAGAAGGGATTCAATCTCGTGCAAGCCGGTGCGTACTATCGCGACAACGGCAGCCTCAAAGGTTTTCCCGGTGTCGAGTGGATGACGAATGAGGAGTTGCTGGAGCAAGATTGCGACATTCTGATTCCGGCGGCACTCGAGAATGCTATTACTGCGAAGAACGCCAAGAAAATCAAGGCGAAGATTATCGTGGAAGGAGCAAATGATTGCACGCAAACCGAGGGCGACAAGATTCTCAACGACCGGGGCATCTTTGTTGTTCCGGACATCCTGGCTAATGCCGGCGGTGTCGTGGTCTCGTACTTCGAGTGGGTGCAAAACTTGCAGAACCATTACTGGGAGCTGGCCCGTGTCCGTCAGGAGTTGGAGCGCATCATGGTTCAAGCTTACGCTCAGGTGTCTGCCAGGGCTCAGGAGTATCACACCTCCTACAGAGAGTCGGCATACATCATCGCCATAAGCCGCGTCGCCCGGGCAATGCAGCTGCGCGGCGGGGTGTAATGTCGGCGGTTTGCACCAGATACGGTGACTAGCCGGTGGTTGAGAACACCGCCGAAAAAGGAATCGACCCGGTCTGCGGCATGAGTGTGGACCCACGGCACTGCGCCGGTTCGCATGAGCACAACGGCAAGACCTACTACTTCTGCAGCAAACATTGCCTGCAGCGCTTCAAGGCGGAGCCGGGTCGATTCATCTTTGAGAGTGCAGCCTCCATCAAGGCAGGTGATCTGGAGCAGGTTCATGGCGGTCATGCTTGTTGTGGCGGAAGCGGCGGCACAGGCACCACCTCAGGCATGCGCGCACCGTCGGGTGCCTCAGGAGCAATCAAGATCGGGTTCGCGCCGGGCGAGATCGGGTCTGCCTCGAGCAACCTCAAGTCTGTATCAGGACAGGTTCCGCTCCAATACACATGCCCGATGCATCCGGAGATAATCAAGGATGATTTCGGCTCCTGCCCGATTTGCGGTATGGCGCTCGAGCCAATGCAGCCGATTTTGTCCACCGAGAATCCTGAACTGAAAGACATGGCGAAACGCTTGAGGGTGGCTGTGGTCTGCAGCCTTCCTCTTGTGGTAATAAGCATGGGAGGAATGGGCGTCCATGGCTGGATGAGCATTATGAATCTCGCTCAACTCATTCTGGCTACGCCCGTCGTTATGTATAGCGGCGCGCCGTTCTTTATCCGTGGCTGGCAGTCATTGATCAATCGTCGCTTGAATATGTTCTCGCTCATCGCCATGGGTGTCGGCGTGGCGTACCTGTACAGCGTGTTGGCTGCCCTTGTTCCAGGGCTGATGCCCGATTCGTTCAAAACGCATGGCGAGCCATTCGTCTACTTCGAATCGGCGGCGGTGATCGTTTGTCTCGTCCTCGTGGGGCAGGTTGTCGAGCTCAAGGCACGCGGCGAAACAGGCAGCGCCATTCGGACGCTTTTGTCATTGGTACCGCCTGTGGTGCACCGTTTGTCGCCAAATGAAGGAGGTCCTTCTGAGGGGCAGCCGGATTCAACCGCCGCCGAGCACGGTCTATCTCAGGTCGAGCAGGATGTTCCGCTTGAGGTGGTGCAGGTAGGCGATCGATTGCGTGTTCGTCCCGGCGAAAAGATTCCGGTTGACGGCGAGATCGTCGAGGGGCGCAGCGCCATCGATGAATCAATGCTGACCGGGGAGCCGATGCCTGTCAGCAAGGAAAAGGGAGATAGCGTCGTCGCTGGAACTTTGAATGGATCGGGCTCGTTCGTCATGGTCGCTCAACGCGTCGGCAGGGAAACTGTCCTGTCGCAGATAATCGCCCTGGTGTCGGATGCCCAGCGAAGCAGAGCTCCTGTGCAGGGAACCGCTGATGCCGTCGCTTCAGTATTCGTTCCGATTGTGATCGGCATTGCCATTGTGACAGCGGTTGCCTGGTCCCTTTTCGGCCCGGCGCCGGCAATGGCTTACGCCCTTCTCAACACAATTTCAGTTTTGATCATCGCTTGCCCTTGCGCGCTCGGGCTGGCTACACCCATGTCTGTGATGGTCGCCATCGGTCGAGGAGCACAATCCGGTGTTCTTGTCCGAAACGCAGAAGCGCTGCAGATGCTGGAAAAGGCAGACACGATTGTTCTGGACAAGACCGGGACACTGACTGAAGGCAGACCGATTGTCACAGATTTCATAAATCTGAGCGAGCTGAGTGATGAAGAGTTGGTTGCCACCGTATACGGTATCGAATTGATGAGCGAGCATCCGATTGCCGGCTCAATTACCAGATATGCTGTCGAGAAGAACGTTCTGCCCAGGAGCGCTACCGGCTTTGAATCCACATGGGGTGAGGGTGTAAAGGGCGATGTGGACGGCAAGGAAATCCTGATTGGAAGCGGCGCCTATCTGGAGGCGCACTCTGTCGTCATGCCTGATGATGCTGCCTGGCGTGAGCAGTCTCTCTTGTTGCAACGACAGGGGCGAACCGTGGTTTTCGTTTCTTTGGCGAAACGATTGGCAGGCTTGATTGGCATCGCCGACCCGCCACGCGAGGGCGTTTCAGACACCGTCCAGGAGCTGAAAAATATGGGTCTGAGGGTTTTTATGCTCACAGGCGATGCCAGAGAAACGGCGGAGGTAGTGGCTCGCGCATGCGGCATCGATCAATTCGAGGCCCAAGTTTCGCCGGCTCGAAAGCAAGATCTAATCAAGGCATTGAAAGAGAAATCGAAGGGCGTGGTCATGATCGGCGATGGCGTCAACGATGCTCCCGCGCTTGCCGCTGCCGATGTCGGCATCGCCATGGGGGGTGGGGTTGATATCGCTATCCAGAGCGCCGCTATCGTTCTTCTCAAGAATGACTTACGCGGAACGGTGCGGGCATTGCATCTCAGTCAGGCAATGATGAGAAATATCCGGCAGAATCTTTTCTTCGCATTCGCTTACAACGCGCTTGGTGTGCCGATCGCTGCCGGGATTCTTTATCCGTTTATTGGGTTGCTGCTAAACCCAATGATTGCAAGCGCCGCCATGAGTCTCAGTTCCGCTTCCGTGATTGCCAATGCTCTGCGCCTGCGTTCACAAAAAATTTGAGCTGTAAGAGATATTGACCAATATGATCGATGCTATCTTCGCAAGGCAAATCCTCGGCTACGGCGTTGATTTAAAGCGCGCAACTATACTCATTCAACAATGAAATGGTTAAGCTGGTCTTATATTGTTTTGTCGATCCGGATCATCGAAACCCCAAAAGCTCACAGCGACTTATCTTTCACATCGTCTGGCACGCGCTCACTGAGCAGTGTCACTAACCTACTCGTTTCAACCCAATCACGAGGAGCTACCATGAGCCAGCTCAACGAGTCTCGGCGCGACCACTGCCAGGTTGTCGACTTGGTCCGGCTTGCCCAGAGCGGCAACCGCGATGCCATCGGGTCTCTGTTCGAGATCTTCCGCCCCACTGTCTTCGCCATTGCCCTGTCGGTTGTGGGCAGCCTCAGCGATGCGGAGGACCTCGTTCAGGACGTCTTCTTGCACCTGATCAGCAAGCTCGGGCAGCTCCGCGACCCCAATTGCTTCCCCGGCTGGTTGCGGAGCATGACCCGGCGCATGGCGCTCAATCGCAAGATGCGCGTCCGCGCCCTGGGAACCGGCAGCGACGAGCAGGTGAGCTGGGTTCCCGACGATCGGGAGCTGCGCCCGCTCGAGAATTTGCTCGATGAGGAGGAGCGGCGCCTGGTCCATGTTGCCCTCGAGCATCTGAAGCCCAGCGATCGCAGCACGCTCGAGGCGCACTACATGGAGCACAAGCCGATCGCCGTAATGATGAGCGAGTTCGATGCTCCCGAGGGCACCATCAAGCGGCGTCTGCATGTCGCCCGCGAGCGCCTGGGCAGGAGCTTCCTTGCCCTTGCCGGTCGCGAGTTCAGCGACGAGCTCGGCGAGGGCCGCGACGAGCCCGACAGCTAAGCACTAAAGGCGGCGTTCAGGGAAGAGCGCCGCTCACGCTTAATGTGCAAACTATGCTCGGCACCGTAACTGGTGGCAAGTGATTTGACTCACCCATAACAAAACGACCGAACCTCTTACTCAAGGCTAAGGAGAAGTGACGATGACTGAGAAGATCGTGCGCGCGCCCGGATGCATCCTCAATGAGAGGGTGCCGAAGAGTCCGGTCGTGCGCCTTCTGGAGGGCATCGACTCGATCCTCGCTGCGCGCTTCCGGCGCTCAGGCGACGTCGTTCCCATCGACCTGGTGACGCCCACTGGCGATCCGGCTCGCCCCGAGTGGGTCGGGTGCCACACCAACGACGTGGTCACCGAGGCGATCCGCAGCATGTCCGCCGACTGGATCGTGACTCCCATCCGCTTCGGCACGGACGACCCTCCCTACCGCCTCATCGTTCAGGCGAAGGAAAGCGCGCCCAGCCAGGAAGGCGGCCGGTAATGTGCAGCGATGAGTGAGCCAACGCAACGGACTGAGCGGAAGTCGACCGAACTCGCTGGGCTGAAAACCCGGCGAGTTCTGGATCGCTTCCGCTTCCCGGACCTACTACTAGTCAATGTCGTATTTGAAGGCTTCTGGAGAGGACGGTCTGCCTTCGCGAATTGATGCGCCCTTGCGGCTGCCTGAGTTGGCGGAGCTCTGATACAACTGAAGCGATAAAAACGGCGTCATAGTCCCGGGTGGGCAGGAGCAATGCAACATCGATTTCCGGCATGGCGGCGGCATTGAGCCTTTTCAGCGGCTCATTAAGACAGCCGGGCTCTTGGCAAGCATATTGTCCAGTATCACTATCTTTTGCTAAACGTCGGGGTATCTCTGACATACCTTTCATTTTTCAAAAACCAGACAACCTCCACCTCACTCAGCTTTAGATCTCATACATCGCGCGCGACCAAGCGTGGTGTTGGAGTTCTTTTTTCTTCCTCCGAACTTCCTCCGGCAAATCAAATCTACTCGGTGACGGCAACGATGCCTGTTGCTCGATGCCGAGCGTTGCGCGCCCAAACGCGCACGCCCTGGAGTCTTAGCATGGAAAAACTGATTGGAATTTTGGGCATCCTCGCGCTGTTTGGCGTGGCTGTCCTCCTCTCCGAGAACCGTCGCAAAATCAGCTTTCGGCTGGTGGGCATCGGCTTCTCGCTTCTTGTCGCACTCGGACTGCTGATGTTGAAGGTCCCTGGAACGAGCGATGCATTCGCTGCTCTTGCAAAAGGGGTCAACACTCTGGTTGATTTCTCTTTGAAGGGCGCCGAGTTCGTTCTTGGACCGACGATTGCCAACGGCTCCTTCATCAAGGATCCGACAGCTCAGCACGAGTTCGTCTTCGCCGTTCACATCGGCTTCGCTATCATCTTCGTGATGGGGCTGATCTCGATCGGCTACTACTTCGGGCTCGTGCAGCGGCTCGTCAATACGCTGGGTCGTTTCCTCAGCAAAACGCTCGGGCTTTCCGGTCCAGAAGCGCTGTCATGTGCGGCGGCTGCATTCGTCGGACAGGTCGAGTGCCAGCTTCTCATCAAGCCCTATATGGCGACTTTGACGCGCTCGGAGCTCTTCTGCACGATGACGTGCGCCATGGCTACCATCTCCGGATCGGCGCTGGTCATGTACGTCGGCATGGGCATGCCCGGCAACTGGATCATCGCTGCTTCGCTGATGTCAGCGCTTGGCGGCATCATCCTGGCGAAGATCATCGTGCCTGAAACCGAGCCGGAGAAGGTGCTGAAAAATGCATCGGTCTCAGTCGAAGAGCAGAGCGTCAACATCTTCGACGCGGCGCATCACGGCGTGACCGTCGGCATCGAGATTGCCACGAAGGTGATCTTCATGGTGGCATTCGCGATCAGCATCATGGCGATGATCAACTTCGGGCTGGAGCGGTTCTTGGGTCTGTTCGGAATTTCCGCGCAGGTTCAAGACGTCTTCGCCTACCCGTTCATGCCGGTTGCCTGGCTCATCGGCGTGCCCTGGCATGACTGCTTCCACGTCGGCAGGTTGATGGCGACGGAGCTGCTGTTCAACGAAGTCGTGTCCTATGGCGAGCTGTCGCCTGTGATTCACGGTGTTGGTCCCTTTGTCCTGGCGCTGCGCACGCAGCTGATCGCCACCGTGGCGCTCTGCGGCTTCGCGCATCTGGGCTCAATCGGTATCAATATCGGCGGGCTCGGCGCCATGGCACCGAACCGCAAAGGCGAGATCGCCCGCATCGCCTTCAAGTCGATGATGGTGGCGAATATGGCGACCTGGTTGTCGGCTGCCGTTTGCGGACTAATGTTCTAGCAAACCGCCGTCGCATCAACGCTCGGTCGTGAGTCTCGCCAGGCAAATGCGGCTGCCGATCAGGACCTCAAAAGCCTGATTGGCAGCCAGGCTAAACCTTCAACCAAGTGCAACCAAGTGGATGCATCAGCAAAGCGCACCACGAAAGGAGTTCCGTTATGCAAGATCGATCTTGTAAGAGAAAGGCTCGCCATGAGAGCTCCCGGCACAGCGAGAGCGCTGGACACAGCGAGAGCTCCGTGCTCGTGGTGCTGCTCAGGCAGCCTCGGATGAACGTTCCGACCGAGATGCGCTCGGATCCCTTCTGGGAATTCGGCAGTTTCGGTCTGACGGGCTGCCATCAGCGCAATCTGCTTCATCCGAAAAACGCCAGCCTTCTCAACGGCTCGCGTCTTGCCTTCGTTCAAGGGGGCAAGCAGGGCTTCCGCCTGGTCTATCTCACCGAGCCGGTGCATGCCGATGCCTATTCGGATCGCACCGAGGTTCTGTGGAAGCCGGGCAGCATGCCGTTTCGCTACAGCGATGCGCCAATCGTACTCGACAGCGACGGTCGGTCCGACATTGCCGGCATGGCTGAGTTCGTCAGCTCGGTGAAGCGGAACGGCTGGATGGGCAAGTTCGCCAGCAAGTTTCGCAGTCGCTGCCAGCCGTTGCCGGAGCCTATCGCCGAGGGGTTCATGGCTGCGTTCGAAGCGCGACAGAGAGAAGGCGCTGGGCTCCGCGCCCTCACGTATCTCGAGGCACTGCCGGTGGTGCCACCGCTGGTCGATCGCAATCGACGGCAAACGTACCGGCAACTCAAAGAGAAGGCCAGGGCCAGCTAGCCAGGTCTGCTCACGCTAACAATCCTGAAGGAGAAGATCATGGACAAACCCAAACAAGTCATGGCAATTTCCATGTCCGGATTCGGCGACCTGGTCCATCAGCTCGGTCGCATTCCGCTCGAGGTCAACAGGGCTCTGCCTTTGATCGAGCGCGGCGATGTGGCCAAAGGCGCTGACCAGATGATGTCGGCTCTGATCAAGGTGGAACTGGCGAAGGCTGTCATTCTCGGACACCTCGCCTTTGCCGCCATGAAGGAGGGCGACGTCGGCAAGGTCACCGGTTACATGGACATCGGCCTGCAGTCCCTTACGGAACTGGGGCTCGAGGACACCGAGCTGGCGAAGATGTTCGCGCTGGTTTTGGCGCAACTTCCGCCGGACAAACCATC
>JAJPJO010000378.1 GCA_021324135.1 Pseudomonadota bacterium | reverse complement strand
TTCGCCCCGGATTATCCCTCAGCTTATCTGGGAGGCTGGACGGATGCATTGGGCAACTTCGATCTGCACGGGCTGTACATGTTTTCCAGTGGCAGCGGGGAGCCTGCTGCATCTCCAGACAGCCCGAAAAAGACGGTAGTGGTCGCCTGGTTGCCCGGCAAATGCGGAGCGACGATCTTGCCACTGGACGCCAAAGATACGACGCCACCACATTTGGTGCTGCCCCCTGCCATCACTCTGCACGGTTCGGTAACCATCGCTGGTAAGAGCCCGGCTGATTACATGGCTGGTTCGAGAAAAGATTGTGGTGGATTTAACGTGCACATCCGGGCGGCCTACCAGGGCGCCGGCAAGTTGAACGATACATTGAGCATCTCTGCCTATGCCGATCCACAAGGACACTTCACGATTGCCGGCTTGACGCCGGGCAGATACCTCGTGCAGGCGGCCATCGACAATATCTGGTTATCGAGGAGCAAAGAGTTGATAGTCAAGGCAGGCGAGCTGCCGGCGATGAACTTCGACTTCGATCATCCGGGTGGCTCGGCACTTTTGTTGCTGGTCGACCAGAACGGTAAGCCTCTGCGCGATGTTGATGTAACGATCGAGGCGCCGGCCGGACCTCTAAACAAACTCTACCGACCAAAGAGCCTGACCAGTGACAATCAAGGTTTTCTCTTTGTCGAGGGACTGGCAGAGGGCAAGTCGACCTTGCAATTAGTCGATGGTAAGGCCAAATCAGACTTCGTTGTGCCGCCCGCGGGCATCGTCGGGGCAAAGCAAAAAATCACGCTTAATATCGATAGGTAGACGGTGGCGATTTGCTCGCCCTGATTGAATTGCCCCGCTTCCAATTCGAAGCGCCAAGTGATCGCTTTGTTATTTTTCGCTGCTAAATTGGTTTGCAATGGTTCCGGCGGAGGACTTGCACATATGGTGAATACGAAGAATCTGAGTACTTCGGGCTTCGCGAAAAACAGGCTGCTTACTAAGATGGCTCAGGCAACCCTCGGCAAGACAACGGTTTTCACAGAAACAGAAACTCGGCTCGGTCAGCTCCTGCTTCTCACGGGGCTGGTCAG
The DNA here is from genome assembly GCA_021324135.1 of Pseudomonadota bacterium. GTDB lineage: Bacteria > Cyanobacteriota > Vampirovibrionia > Obscuribacterales > Obscuribacteraceae > JAJPJO01. The sequence continues at coordinate 32,186 of JAJPJO010000378.1, read as the reverse complement.
CGCCAAGCACCTCAATACCAGCTTGCAAACGGCAGAGACAGTGCGCCTGCCACTGGGAGTAGTTCTCCTTATGAATGAGGCGGTCGATCCTCGCTCCATCGATCGCGCCATCCATGTTCAACAGCTGATCCACAAAGGTTTGCCGCCAAGCATTGCCAGAATGGTTTTGCGTTATGCCACTGCCGCCAATGTGACTGCCGAAGAGGCTATTGAAGACTTTTCACTGGATGATGAATCGACCGCCCTGGACTGCTGGATGGCGCATCTGGTTATAGAATGCGAGATGTTCTCGAAGGAAGAGCTTGACGAAATAAAAGGCGCGGCGCGAAAAGAAAATCGCTCCTGGATCTTTTATGCCGCCGAACAAGAAATTTTGAGTTTGAACCTGATATCGTGCGCCATGCATTCTGTGGTTCTCATGGACCTTGGTCTTATGAGTCATTGCGATGTGGTTTCATTGTTCAAAGCTGTCAAATCCAATACGCACGCTATGTCCGTCCTCCTCCGCATTTACGTTCCCGATCACAAGGGCGAGAGCAGATCCATGAATGTTTTGGCACTGCTTCTGGGAGCCGGTCTTGTTTCAGAGCGCACGGCGCTCGACATCTTGTCGTGTTCATATCGTTGCAAAAAAAGCATAGTGGCGCTTCTGGAAGACTATGAGATTCTCAGCGAACAGCAACTGGATCATGCTTTCACTTTGATGCGCATGATTACGAGCAAAGGTTTGACTCAAGTTTCGGCAATCATGAACTTGAAGAGTGCGCGGGAAAGCCAATCAATAACTGCCGACAAGATGCTTCTGGCTCGATGGCAAACGGTTTGCGCTTGAGCATCCGCAGCAGTCATGTTTCGCTTTCTAATTTATAGCCGACACCATATACGGTGGTAATGAAAGAAGGCTTTCCTTTGCGATCAATCTTCTCGCGCAATCTTTGCATAGCCATTCTAACGGCATGAGGAGACGCGTCCGATTCGGTTCGCCAGACTCTGTTCAGAATATCGTTTGGACTAAAAACCTGGTTGGGGTAACGCATGAAAAATTCGAGCAAGGAAAATTCTTTCGGTTTCAAATCCAACCGTTTTCCATCCAGGGTGACCTCGTGAGAGACCGGATCGAGGACGAGATCGCCGACCACCAGCTTGTCCGCTTGAACCACGGGTGGGCGGCGCAACACTGCTCGCACGCGAGCGACCAGATCGCGAGCGTTAAACGGTTTGGTTATATAATCATCGGCGCCGATGTTCAATCCAGCCTCGCGATCGTCGATAGTGCGTTTGCCGGTCAGCATGATGATCGGTGTATTGCCTCCAGCAGCTCTGTAGCGCTGGCAAATTTCCAGACCGCTGGCGCCGGGGAGCTGGACATCGAGCACGATCAAATCGTAGTTGTACAAGCGCAACCGATCGGAGGCTTCCGCTCCATTATCGACAACCTCGACATCATAATGATTGACCTTGAGGCATTCGCAAATTAAGTTCGAAACAAATTGATCGTCTTCTACAATAAGAATTTTGACCATGTTCCATCAACGTTATAAGTAAATCCGATACATTGTATGCTACATTGCCGGGCGCTGTTTAAACAAGTTGTCAGGCATGCGCTGATGAGGCAAGCGAGCAGGTGAGTGAAGCAAACGAGGCAATGGCATCCAATCGCGCCTATGACGATCTTTCCAGAGAAGAGTTGGCTGAGCTTGCTCAAAAGCTTTCCGCGAATCTGATCCGGCAGAAGAAGCAGAGCCAGAGAATTTTGCAAGCCGTTCCGCTCGGGGTGCTGGTTGTGGACGGCATGCGTCGCATCCAGTTCAGTAACAGCCTGGCCAATCAGTTACTGGGTTATGAGTCACGCGAGCTGAAGGGGCAGAAACTTGATTTCGTTTTTCCCGATATCGGTAATGTTGATTTGAAATCAAGCAACACAAGCGCGATGGCGCACCGAAAAAATGGTGAGCGTTTCCCTGTCGAGATTTATATAAACGAGTACGAGGACGGCTTGCATTTCGCGCACATACTCGATGTGTCCGAGCGGCACCGTCTGGAAAAGCTGCGCCAGGACTTCCTGGCCATGGTCAGTCACGACTTGCGCTCGCCGCTTTCATCAATGCGCTTGTTCTTGCAGATGATCAGCGAAGGCGCCTACTGCGAGGTCTCGCCTGCCTTCAGGAGAAACCTGGGACGAGCCGAATCAAGCGTCGATCTGATGGTTTCTCTGGTAAACGATTTGCTTGATTCCGAGCAACTGCAGTCGGGTGATTTCAAGCTCGATATTCGCCCGACCTCCACTCTCGCTATTGTCGAGAGATCGATGGCAGCCAGCCAGGGTGCTGCCCAGGCAGCGCGCGTCAAACTGGAATCCGATGTTGTAAATGATGCTCTCAATGCCGATGAAGACCGGCTCGTACGCGTGCTCGTCAATCTCACGGGCAACGCAATCAAGTTCTCTCCGCCCGAGGGCACCGTCAAAATCACAGCCGGCATCGAAGGGACAGGCGTTGCCTTCCGAGTGATCGATCAGGGTCCGGGAGTGCCGGAGCATTTGCAAAAGGCGATCTTCGAGCGCTATCGCCAGCTCGATCAGCCGGCGGAAACGCGCCGGCATGGTCTTGGTCTGGGCTTATACATTTGTAAGGCATTAGTCGAGAAGCACAAGGGCAACATATGGGTAGATAGTGAAGTAGGCAAAGGAAGCCGTTTTTGCTTCTCGATTCCGATGCTTGATGTCAATCAATAAAGTCGAAAGAGCATGCCCCCCGCCAAGCAGATTTGCCCAATTTGCCGACAGCAAAAATCGTCAGCGCTGACTGGCAGCTTTACTCAATGGATAGCCGCCTGCAAGTGCGACGAGGCAAGTCTTCTCAAGCACAAGATTTGCAGGACCTGCGGAAAGCCGATCGAAGAGGGAAAGACCGGCAGCTTTACGCAGTGGATTTGGCAGTCAAGCCGCTGTGATTGCGAGAATCCGGTTTATCTCGACCGCGAAGATCAGGAGGGCGCTTCAGGAGACAAGACTAGTGAGACGGCTGCCAGACCGGGCAGCGCGAAAGTGGATATAAGTGAGCTGACCGCGCTGTCGTTTCCCTTAGAGCGTTACCGACCGACAGCCAAACTTGGTGAGGGAGGCTCCGGCTCGGTTTATCTCTGCTGGGATAAACGGCTGAGGAAGAATGTGGCAGTCAAAATTTTGAACACCAGGACTGAAAGTGACCTGGCTGCCTTCCAGGCCGAGGCTAAAGTGACGGCCAAACTAAAGCACGGCAATGCCGTATCGATTATCGATTTTGGCGTTACCAGTGGTGGTGCACCATATATGGTGCTGGAGTACGTCAAGGGCACATCCCTTGCCGACCTGATAGCCGAGCGAGGACCTTTGCCTGAGAAGGCTTCCGTTCCGCTGTTCATCGAGATCGCCTCTGCTCTGGCTCAAGCGCACCGCTTGGGCATATTTCACCGAGACGTAAAAAGTTCCAATGTTTTGATCACGGACAGTGATGGATTCTGGTCGGCACATGTGATCGATTTTGGTATTGCGGTCATGACCGGCCGCACCGCTAATGGTGCGGTGTGGAACGGCAATGCCTTAATCGGCACTCCCAGGTATATGTCTCCCGATCAGGTTTCCGGCAGAAATTTCGATGCTCGCTCTGAAATCTATTCATTAGGTTGCCTGATGTATGAGGTGCTATGCGGGCAGACTCCTTTTGATGCCGAGAGTGCTCTTGCCCTTCTGGAAAAACACGCCAGAGATCCGGTGCCGTCGCTTCAGGCAGTCTCGGAAAAGGTTGAGGTTTCCGAACCGCTTCAGGCAATCGCAATGAAATGTCTGGAGAAGAAACCCGACGATCGTTTTCAGTCAATGGAAGATCTGATTGCCGCGCTTCAAGATGCATACATGAATGCCACGGGCTCGCTCTTCATAAGCCAGAATCTGGAGGCGCAAGAAGAGACGGCTGAGGATGATCTCTTTGAGGAGCAAGAGGAGGAATCGGCGAGCAATCAGAGCGGCGGTAGCGGCCGGCAACACGCAATGAAGCTGGTGATGCCACTGTCTGTAGTGCTAGCCTGCTTGCTTCTCGGTTACCTTTCCATGGCCTGGTTCATGAACGATTCTGAGACCATCAGGCAGGAAACGAGCAAAAATGAGCACGGCGCAGTCAAACTTCCCAGGAGCATGAGCCTTGATGAAGTCGATTCAGACAATGGCACATTGAGCAGTAATGAGCTTGAGGCGCTATCCGAACGACCGGCGCACCAGCCGGATCTGCTCGCCGCCCAAATGAAAATCGATCGGGAATTTGCTCGAAATAAAGCACTTGAGGATCAGTATACGGTGCAGATTCAAGAGAAGGGCCCCACGCCTGAGCGGCTGCGATTGCGCAGTCGAGCCCGGCGCGGCCAGGGCAAATTTAGCGACGCTTTAGCCGATGTCAATGAAGCCATCCGGCTCGATTCCAAAGATGCCGATAACTATAGATTACGAGCCGAGCTTCACTTCGATGGATTTATGCTCGAGCAAGCTATCAAGGATCTGGACTCGGCGATGAGCCTGACCACACCGACTTACGCCGACTATTTTTTCAAGGCCGAGGTAGTGCAATTTCTCGATCCGCCTTTATCCAAGCAGTGCGCCTCGAGCGCCTTGAAGCTCAAATCTCAGGCTCCTCAGGCCTATGCCCTCAGAGCGCTGGCAAATTGTCTCACTCAACAAAACGATCAGGCGAAGTCTGACGCCGCCCGGGCCGTCGAGCTCGGCGGCAACGACGCCACCACGCAGCTCTACCTCGGGCGATATTATTATGAAAGCAAAAATTACGATCGGGCGATGATTTGTTTGAAGAAAGCCTGTCAGCTATCACCGTTCTCCTGGAAGCCTTACTTCTGGCGGGCCCAGATCAACAATGTCATCATTCCTGACATCACCGCCGAAATGGATGGGCTCAACATAGCTCTACGACTCAATCCCGGCAATTCCGAGATTTTCATTCGCCGTGGTCTGTTGTTCGGAAAATTGGACAAATGCGATGAGGCGATTGCTGATTTCTCACGAGCACTGGAACTCAACCCCAGCAGTTTTGTCAGTCTGGAGAGGCTTGCCGAAATGCATGTACGACAGCATAAGCCTGAGCTGGCTCTTTCAGAGGCAGAGCGGGCCGTGAAATTAGGCTCGAATTCATCATTCGTTTTCGAACTCAAAGGGCTGGCTTTTGCCGATCTTGGCAAATTGCCGGAATCCGAGAAGGCGCTCAGCCAAGCACTCGATCGAAGCAGAGTCAATTTGACGGCCTTATTCAAGCGTGCCCAGGTTCGCTGCCGGCTGGGAGAATACAAAGCGGGTGCTGAAGACTTCAGCCGTTTTCTCGAATTAAAACCGAATGAAAGGCGGGTCCTGGCTCTCCGAGCGGATGCATATGAGAAAGCCGGCGAGATCGAGTTGGCCAAAAAAGATCGCTTGGTGCTCGCTAAGGATCCTGGCATTCAGATTGTTGGTGCAACTCATGCCGCGATCACGGCATTCTCTGAAGTCGGAGACCACTGGAACAAAGCCGGAAAGACGGGTTCGCAAGCAGCGGATGTTGCAGGCGCAGCCGACGAGAATGAGATCGAAAATACGGTTTTAGGCGATGAATCGCAGGATGTTTTTTCCAGCAACGAAAGAGCGAGAATGAGGCAAGCCCTGGAGAAGGCTGGACACGATGAAGCAAGCTGCACTCTTGCAATCGAGAGTGCCGATAAAGCCGATGAAAAAACGCTGGCCAAACTGTACCGCAGGCGAGGTGATCTGCGCAGAATCCAGGGAAAATCAGAAGAGGCGCTGGCCGATTTCAACCAGGCCGTCCAACTCGAGCCGGGGGCAGCGGCGAACTATCGCTCCCGGGCCGAATATTACTTCGATAGAATAGCCATGCTTCCCGGCTGGCCGCGCGAGTATCTGCCTGGACTTGCCGATGCCGACAAAGCGATTGCGCTCGAGCCGAAGAACGCGAAGAATTACTTGCTTAAACTCAGATTTGCAATCTGGACCGGGGGCTTCGCCTCATGCTTGCCTGATCTCGAGAAAGCGCTGGCATTAGCTCCCAACGATCCGCAGGTTCTGGCTGCAAAGGCGGTCATTTACTTCAATCTCAGAAGAGGAGCGGAGGCTCAGGCCGCTTATTGCAAAGCAAAGGATCTGGCAGAGGATGACGCGCTCAGCAATGTAATTCTGACGGAGTTTGCTTATGCCACTCACGATTACAAACAAACACTCCTGCTCGGCAATCGGGCAGCCGACCTGGATCCTCTGCTTTGGTGGACATATAGAAGGCGAAGCACGGTTTATATTGCCTACATGCCTGATGATGCCAGGGCGCTTGATGCGCTGAATAAAGCGATCTTAGTCAATCCCGACAATGCCGATCTTCTGTACGCTCGCGCCAGTCTGCTGAGAGGGATGGAGCGAGATGATGTGGCTATGCGAGACTTGAATCGCATCATCAAGATTTTCCCCAGGCACTATGCAGCCTACGTTCAGCGCGGTGAGTTGTATCAGAGGCGGGGCGAGAACGAGCGCGCCCTGGTCGATTTCAACCATGCCATCAGCCTTGGTGGCGGCGACAACGGCCTGGTCTATAAGTTGAAAGGCGCCGCATTGGCCAGCCTCAAGAGGCTACCCGAGGCCGAAGCGGCTCTGTCCAAGGCGCTTGAGGTGAACAAAAACTACGATGCAATTTACTACGATCGAGCGAAATTGTATTGCTCTGATGGGAAGTATGATAAGGCCGTCGCTGACTATACGTATTATTTGCGCCTGAAGCCAAACGATCCGCGAGCCCTGTCAGGTAGAGCACTGGCTTATGAGAAGCTTGGCAAAACGGAATTGGCAAGGAAAGATCGCCTGGCGGCTGACTCGAATGAATTAACCAGGGCGGTAGATGCGACGCAGCGAACTTTGTCCAAGTTCGATCAGCTGAACAATACCTTGCAGAAAATTGAAGGTGTCGATCGCGCGAAGCAGTACACACTCAAGCATCAGCCTGCCAAATAGCCATCTGATGCCGCTTTACCTGTGCACCATTGGCGGTGCTCAGCCTGAGTTCGTCGGAGCGATGCAATCCCTGATTATGGAAAGAAGAGCGGCCGGTGAATCAGCCGGTTCTCGATCGGGTGGCTCTATGCGGGAGATTGTTCTTTTGGCCCGTTCCGAGACAAACGGATTTTCATCCTCGCTCAATGCCGCCAGTACCTCCAGGGCGACATTAGGATTCTCGGCGATGGCAAAGCGCACATCATCGTTCTTATCGTTGACCAGATGCTGGATCAAATCCTGAGGGCAGGAAGGATTTTCGGCAACGGCGATGCGCACATCGGCAGATTGGTCGATATACAAGAGTCTGAGCAGATGTTCGCCTGCCGCCGGGTTTTCCGCTACCCGACGCCGTACACTTTCATCGGCATCCACAGCCAGCTTCCAGAGCTGATCCAGAGGCGCGGCAGGATTTCCGGCCAAAAAATAATTACGCAAGGTTATGTACATGGTACTCTGCTCCATTACACAAAAAGAGATTACGGTATCCGGACATATCTCAGAATCTGATCCTGAGATATGGAATGATTAGGGTGCTTCGTACCATTAGCAAGTTTTTTTGGGTCATCTCAATACTAAGTTTTGACAGAAACACGGAGATACAAAATGCTCCCCGGAAAAAAGACGGTTGAATCATCCTAGTACAGAATTGTGTCTTTATGGTGCCCGAGCATGATTCGTTTTTTAATCAATGAAAAATTTCGAGAGTCAATACATTGCAGAGCGCTACCGCATCATTGCTCCGCTGGGAAAAGGAGGCATGGGAGAGGTCTTCAGATGCCGTGATTCGAAGATGGGCAAAGACGTCGCGGTCAAAGTTCTCTTATCCTCGGCAAGCGATGATGTGATAAAACGATTTCAAACAGAAGCGAGAACACTTGCCCAGCTCAATCATCCAAACATCCTGAGCGTGCTCGATTTCGGACAAGCTGCTGATGGTCGACTTTATCTTGTGATGGAGTTGATCAAAGGGAAAAGTCTGAGCGATGTTATCAATGAAAACGGCCCAATTGCCTTACCGCGAGCATGGGCGATCTTTGAGCAGCTCTGCCTGGGCTTGATTCATGCGCACGCGCATAACGTTTTGCACCGCGATATTAAGCCGAGCAACGTCATGATTCTGGATGGCAAACGCGATCAATTGGAAGTTAAGTTGGTTGATTTTGGCCTGGCAAAAGCACTGGGAAAAGATCAGGACTTGACGAAGACCGGCTCGATCATGGGTTCGGCGCCCTATATAAGCCCGGAAGCCGTGCAAGGAAAGGAGCTGGATGAGCGTTCCGATGTTTACAGCTTGGGGTGTCTTTTCTTTGAGGTGCTTACCGGCGTTCCGCCATTCGATAGCCCGGCGGCATTGCAGACTATGATGTTGCATATCAACACGGCGGCTCCTGCGCTCAGCGCCAGGTCCGGCAAAGAGTTCGACGCGAATGTCGAATCACTGGTTGGGAAATGTTTGCAGAAGCGCCCTGATGATCGCTATCAGAGCGTTCAATATATTCTGGATGATTTGTTGAGCATGAAAGAATCGATGGTTCAGTCGAATGATCAGTCAGTCGCGGGTGCCTTGAGGCAGGGAGTCGTGAGCATCCATGCGGCGCGAACCTCTCCGCGCACCATTTTCATAGTCGCTCTTTCTCTGCTGGCATTCATATGCATTTGCGCAGGCATACAAAGCGCGAGAATGTCATCTGATACCAGGTCGGAGCAGCGGCACACCAAGATTATTAGAGACCAGGATACTTTGACTAACATCAAGGACATGTATAAGCCGCTTGTCCACTGGCAGGTCGATGAAACGCGATTTACCGATCGAGGTTTGCGAAAGTGTATTGTAAAAGGCGCGGGAGAATTTGCCGACTCCGACATCGGTCCTCTCGTCGAAAAATATCGAACCTGGCGAGCCTTTGTATTCAGGGATACGGACATAAAAGGCGAGGGCCTGGAAAAACTAGGTGAAACGCCAATCGAGTGGTTGGAGCTGGAGGATACTCCTTTGAGCGATGGTGGGCTGGAAGCGATCGGCAAACTTCATGGATTGAGGCATCTATCCTTCGATGGTTGTCCCGATATTACTCCTGCCGGGATGAAGGCACTGACGCGGCTGCGAAATTTAAACAGTCTGCGGCTGACTTACACACAAGACGCTGATCAATTCTTACAAGCGCTTGTGCCGATCGGGTCAATCGAGGTCTTGAGCTTGAAAGGTTTTCCTATCAGCCAATCGACAGTGAACATATTGTCGCAAATGGCCAATCTTAAGCAATTGGATTTCAAGAACGTTAATCTGAGCCCGGGCGCTTTCGACAACTTGCACAATCTGAAGCATCTCAAGCTGGTTGGATTTTTCGACCAGAGGAAGATAGACGAACGAACCGTGGATGGATTGGTTGCCACCAAACTCGATGGCATACGATTCAAGGACTCGCACCTGAGCAGGGAAGCAGTGCTTAAATTGGCTCATGCAAAAGGAAATCCATCTATCAGTGTGGTTAGCACTCCGGTGACTGAAAAGACCAAAGACGAGTTGATCAGATTGAATCCCGGAATAAAGATCGAGTTTCTCGACTCTTTGAGCCAGTCAACTGTCGATGAACACCGGCATTAACCCAGGTCTCGTGAGAGACCTGGGCTGCCGGCCTGGACTTTTATTGTTATGACCGGGCTATTGGATCTGGTTTTGCATCGAATTTGACAAGTCGATATTCAATGCATTCACCTCGCGCTCGAGCTGGTCCAGTTGATCCTTGCCGGCGCTCGAGAGCAGCTTGGCATCGGCTTCTCTGGTGAGAACATCGATGCGCCCGCGGAACCCGTCGGCTTGAGCTTGCGAGATCCAACCATTAGCTTGAGCTTTGTCCACCTGTTCTTTCATTAGCGCCAGGCGCTTGTGAAATACAGGAATGGGACCGGTGCTCAGGCTGATATCGCTTGACTGGCCGATTGATGCTTTAGGCGTGCTGGTCATAATCATTTGTGACTTGGTGACCGTCGCCGGCTGAGTTATGACGGTCGGCTGGCTGAGAATCTGAGTTGCCGGTTGTAAAACAGGCTGACCCAAAAGAACGCTTTGAGTGGAAACAGCTGGGTTTACCACCACCGAACGGCTGAGAACGACCCTCTTCGATGGGACGTTCATGGCAACGCCTGGCTGCCAGATCATTCCGGGCTGGCTGATCATGATATTTTCAGTCGCCGGAAGGGGCGCGGTTTGCTCAATCAAAACCGGCTCTTTTCTTACGATCATTGTCTCTGCCCCGGCGCTCAAGCCAAGCAGAGGTTGCAGGGCTGAAGCAACTACTACCGCTCCAGCTATGGCTTTCAATTGCATGATACTAACCTCCTGTCCTACCGTTTTCTTTCTTGCTGCAAATTCCTTTCCTGGTGCATGACAGGCGGAGAGGCGCAAAGTTCCGCCTCAGCAGTTAATTTCATTTTGCGCTTAAAGCTCGCGGGAGAACCTCAGTAAACCCGCTTCTAGCGCGGCATTGCTAATCCTTCAACAACCTGTGCGTTTGGTAATTTCAATAACTCTTCAGGCAGGAGGATTATCTTAGTGGTTCTGTTACCGCCGCCGAGCACCAGCTGGCTGGCTTTCATCAGCAACGCATCAATGAACAGCGGTATATCAGGCAGTCCGAAAGGCGTGACTCCGCCGATTTGCATGCCGGTCAGCTCGAGAGTTTGCTCCGCATTAGCAAAAGATGCGCGCTTTACACCAGTGAGCTGGCAGATCTTTTTGTTGACGTCCAGCTTGGTCGTAGCCAATATGACACTGGCAGCGAATTTGATCGGATCGGCCTTGGAGGCGGTAATGATTGTGTTGCCGGTGATCTCAGGAGCAAACCCGTATTTCTCGCAGAAGACTGCCGTGTCTGCCCATTCGGGTTCGCATTGAAAAACTCTGTGTTGCAAGCCGAATTTTTCCAGACATCCCTTTACGCTCGGATGCGGATCTGCTGAGTTCATACCGATCTCCTTGAAATTAGTTATTTCATTGAGCCTTTCGTCGGGCTAGCGTTCGGCTTTGCACTTGGTACGGTCGAAAGCCACATTGCTATGCTCTGGCAAGCGCTCCGTGCCGGCGGTTTAGAGTCAGTTATCGAGTTGGTCACCACGCCAACCGCGCTCTTACCCGGTCGTTCGAAGACCAGCAATCCACCGCCTTTTCTAATCGACACAGATGATCCATCGCTGAGATCGAGAGGCTTTTCGAATTTACCCGACAAGCTCGGGTAGGAAGCGAGATTGATACCATCAATGGTGCAAAAAACAGGAGAAGTAAAGGCAATTTCACTCAATGCATTTTGGGCGAAATGCAGGGCTAAAAAATATAGATGGTCATGAGATCTGTATATGTACGTGTCAGGCAACTCTTGATGAGGCTTGCCCAGAGTGCCGACTACATCCGAGTTGCTCATGCCCAGGTGAACTCGCCCGACTGATTTACCGGGCTGAATAGAACCGGGTTTAGTGAGCACAGGGGGCGTCGACGAACTCGAATCACCCTTCGCCTCTCCTCTGGGCATGACCATGGGAGCGAGCTTTGTAGCCGTGCTCGGGGCGGATGGCACGGCAACGTCGTTAGGTCTTGCCGCCGGCAGGCCGGAACCGGAGGGAGTTGGATTGTTCATAAATGGATGTTTGTTCGGCAGGTTCGCATTTGCAGAAGAGATCAGATGCAGATTCGCTGCTGCGTCTGCTTTTTTGATCTGATGCTGCCCGGCTGGAATCTCGTCATTATCGCTGCGGGCCGGCTCATCAAGACCGGGCTGGCGATCGGCGGGCTCACGCGCTAAAACCAGATCGTTGCCCAGCCACTGACTCTTCATGACCGGGGTCTGTAATACGCCTCGTTCGCGCAGAACCGTATCTTGCACGCGATTCTTCAGTCGGGCATAGACCTGGCCCAGGGTCGGATGACCATCCTTATCTCGTAAGCTGTCGAGCAATGTGGCAGTAAAGACGCCGTTGGGACGGTTTTTGCTCTCCCAGGAGACCTGATCGTCCTTACTGGAGGTAATGACGAGCTGACCTGACCCGACCGCCAGATCATTGGCATCGACACCGCTGCGGAACAAACCTTTCGCACCAACTGTAGTGGCGCCGCTATGACAGGCGTCGAGAAAAATAACCACGCGATCGCAGTGAATTCTTTCCTTGATATCGGATGCCAGTTTTTGCATGGGAATGGCTGTGCTGTAGAGATCGTCCACATCGGTGTCGTAAGCGAGCAGGTAATTTTGCCCGCCCACATCAAGCTCAGCGCCGCTGCCGTGCGTGGAGATGAACAAAACAACCAGATCGTCCGGGTTGGCTACGTGGGGAAGCCATTTGTTGCCCAGCTCGGAGAGTATGCGTTTCTCGGTGGCGTCTTGATTGGTGAGCAGTTTGACATGATCGGGGGCAAAGCCGGCCTCATTTGTCAGATAAGTGGCGAAGTCGCGTGCATCTTTGGCCGGGTATTGCAAGTTCAGTTTCTTGTTGGCGAATTCGCTGATGCCGATTACCAGCGCCCACTTGTCCCGCACAGGTCGATTGACGTCCGGCTTTTCATCTGCCTTGGCCGGTAGCCATGCGAGGCTGATTAGCATGCATAGAGTGCAGGCTGCTTTGACAGAGGAGTAAAACTTCATTGACATGATCGGCATGGTCCTCGAACTCATCAATTTATCATGAGACAAATTGTAAGCATAAATATTATCAGAGCACGGAGCTAGTCGAGCGGTTTTGCGACGCGTTTTTCCAATTCGCTAATACTCTTTTTCACTGCCGGAAGAAAGGCATCGAGATGGAAGCGAGGATTAGATGCGATTGCCAGCGCTTTCTTCGACCAGGACAGGGCCTCGTTATAATCTCCTGCAGCCTGATAATCTTGTGAAAGAGCCGTATAGATTTCGAGTAACGTTGTGGCGCGATTCGGCCCTTCCAAAGGAAATTTCTCGAAAGTATCGGCTGACTTGAGATAATACGATTGAGCCGCTTTAGGATTGTTTTCTTTCATCTCCAGATGAGCCAGTATGTAAGTTGCCGTACCATAATGCCTCATGCGTTTATACTTGAGCGCCTCGGCACATGCCTGCTCGAGAGCGGCGCGGGCTTGCGCCGTGCGGCCGAGAGCGAAGAGAAGATTGCCTGTATGAATCATGTCGCCAATCAGTGGGTCTGAACCGGGAAGTTCAATGGTTTTTGCAATTTTGCTCGTCTCGATTTGCAATTTGAGAGCCTCTTCGTTTTTTCCCTCAACGGCAAGAGAATCTCTTATCACTCGCTGGATGAAACAATATTCGTGAAGATTGCCTCGCCTTTTGGCGATTTCTCTGGCTCGCTGGAGGAGGCGTTTCACATCAGCCGGGCGTTGCAGCATGGTGCATAAAACGGCACTGCGAGCCAGATACCGAGGCAAGAGTGGTGCCTCCTTGCCTTGCGCTTTTTCGATCATCTCAATGCATTTTTCGTTGGCAAACAAAGCTTCGGCATGCTTGCCGTCGCGCTCGGCCTGATCGCATTTTGCAATCCAGCCGTTGATTCGACAAGGGATTGCATCGCGCTCTAAAACTACGCTAAGCGCGGGCATCTCAGCAAGCAATTTTGAAACCGCCCGGGCAGAGATGTGTGAGTTTTTCAAACTGAGACTCTCGAGAGTTCCTATTTTTTTCAGCTCTTCAAGACCCTTGTCGCTGATCTGCGTTCCTTCAAGCGACAAGGCGGTCAGTTCCGGGAGCGCAGCAATGTTTTTGAGCGAGTCGTCGCTGATCTTATTCCAATTGACGTACAGCTCTCGGAGCGACTTCATGCCGGCCACATACTCTAGAGTTTGAACTTCGGTGTAGTTGAGATTCAAGGACTGCAAGCAGGGGCTGACCAGATATTGCGTGCCCTTGTCACCCACCGGATTATTCGACAGGTCTACATGCACCAGGTACTTATAATCTTTCAGGCTCTCCAGGTCGGTGTCTTTGAGCATACCGCCCGGCAACTTGATCGCATGCGGAGTGGCTCGCAATTGATCTTCTAAGACCTTGACTCGATCGGCTGCTCCATATGAATCCGGCTCGCGGGCGAATTGTTTCGATATGATCGTCCGTTTGGCATCCTTCTTATTTTCGATCATCTGCCAGATTATGAAGGAGGTCATAACAACCGCACCGCATGCGATGGCAAGCATCAAGAGTTGTCCTGGACTCTTCTTTTGCAGCTCCGCTTCCGGAGCAGCGACAATATGAAGCGTTGATGTATCGGCCAGGCAAAAGAGAGGCTGGGGATTATTTTCGCTCGCCGAGGCCGCACCATCATGGAGATCGAGTTCGCCTAACGCCTTCTCTAATTCCGCCATAGAAGAGAATCGATCCTCGGGCCTCTTCGCCAAACAACGGCTCAGAATCCGCTCCAGATCTTCGGGAAATTCGAGGTCCTGGCGCACATCGCCCAAACTCGGGGCCGCCTCATTGGCATGCCGCGCAAGAATTTCAAGTGCGGTCTCGCCTGCAAATGGGGTTCGGCCTGTAAGTGCCTCGAAGAAAACGCAAGCGGCGGAATAAATTTCACTGCGCTCATCATATGGAAGACCACAGCTCTGATCCGGCGACATATAGCCGGGGCTCCCGACTATGGTATCGCCTTTGGTGCTGCGCAGGTTGTTTGCTCCCTCCTTGAATCGAGCCACGCCGAAGTCGATGAGCATGATATCAAATGGCCGAGAGCGCGTCAGCAAGATGTTGGAGCTTTTGATGTCGCGGTGCAAGACACCGGATCGGTGGGCATGTTCCAGAGCCGCGCATACTTGTCTTGCCAATCTGATTGCCGGCGAAAGACTCAAGGGACCTGAACTGCTGACATATTTTTCGAGACTGAATCCGTCAATGTAATCCATCACCATATATGGTGTGCCTTTCTGGTCGGCGCCGAAATCAAGCACCTTTACTATATTCGGATGGCTGAGCTTGGAGGCGGTGATTGCCTCGTGCTGAAAGTCTATGACTTGATCGGGAGAAACGAATCGCAGGCATTTGACGGCGACCTTGCGATCGAGCAGGCGATCGAATGAGAGAAAAACAGTGCCCGATGCACCTGTGCCCAGGACTTCACATGGGCTATAGCGGTCGCTTTCGATGAAATCCTCGAAATTTATATGCAGGTTGCCGGGCGATGGCATTGCCGGGGCCGCGGTCGTGCAAGTGCAGGTCTCGTTTCTGAATATCCATTGGGTCAATGAGCCTACCCGCGATGTATTGATGCGCTTGCCGCAGGTAGCGCATAGTTTGATCTCCGGCTGATTGGACGAATCAGCTACTAGCGAGCATGTGCATACACCGATCCACTGCGTCAGCGAGCTGACTTTGCCTGAGGCGGTCGGTCTGCCGCAACGCGAGCAGAGCGACGGCTTCTGAGCCGGCGCTTCAGTATCTTGGGGCTGTTCTTCGCTCTTCTGGGTCATTGTAGGACCAGTTGCTGCCTATGCAATACCTGAACGGCGGCATTTTATCTATATACCTCAGGCGTCCTGGTTCCGGTCATGATTGGTAATGAATTATGTTTTGCAGTCGTCCAAAAACGCAGCTATGCTACTGTATTATTGTAGCCACATCGAAGAGTGAGACGGGTAGTGACTCGCTTCCATGATGATTGATTGACTGGCGGTTTGGCAGGCAATGCATAAGCAGCTTTCGTTGTTCGTTTTATCACTGATTATCGTCGGTGCGTCGTTGGCAGGGGTGGTGTTTCTCTGGTGGCAATCGACGCCTCAATACTGCTTGCTCGAGGTGCGCCGTGCCTACCGCGAAAAGGACCAGGACGACTTCAATAAGTATGTTGATGTCGCCAATCTCGTCTCATCGTTTTCTGAGGAGGTGCTTTTCAATCCGGCTGAGAAAACGCCCGGCTTGACCAAAGTCCAGCGCATGATCGGATTGAGCGCCCTCGAGGCTACGCGGCTGAAAATCGACAACTCTCTTATCTTTCAAGTGCAAAGACTGGTGAAGGAGAAGGATCAGGACAATCTCACCTCGAGCAATACCGATTCCGGCACCGCGGATGATGGCGTTCGTTATGCGGAGCCCCCGCCTCAAAAGATGACCAATGTCATCAGTCAAGAATGGCAGAAGGAGAAGAAACGCATCAAAGATCATGTTTATCAGCGCATGCTCGATTTTGCCGGACGTTGCCCGGAGAAGATCATCTACCGCGTCCTGGCCGCTCCCACAGGCACGCGCGCCACTGCCGTCAAGGACATCATTGCCGAGTGCGGGCTGGTTGGAAAAAACTTCAAGCGCTATAAATTGGAGTACATAGGACCAAAAGTGGTGGCACACCTGTACTTTATGTCGCCTCGAGTGAACAAAGAGATCTCGCTCAGGCTGGAGTTGGAGCGCGTTCGTGAAGGACCACTCGGCAGTTATCGGGTGTCGCGTCTGATTGCCTTCAAAGATACATTGAAAGAGCTTGGTTATCACACCGATGAAGAAGTGCAGAGCTTGCTGGCCTACGGACTGGCTGATCTTAATAAGGAAACTTTGACCAGTGCCGCCAAGACGTTGATTAAAAACGTCGGACAGAGCGCGGCCAGGAATAAGGAGAAGCTCAAGGCACTCGATTCAGCGCCGGCGACGACGGCCAATAATGCTCAGAGAGCGTCTGTTCCTTCGCCGCTGCCGTGATCGCATCCTCGAGGACGTGCAACAGAATAGCTGCTTCTCTGGGGCGCTGGTCGACGGTGCCAAATATGCGGATCGACCGTTCTCCCGTGCCAAGCAAATGAAGTCCATGCAGGAAAGCTTGATAAACGATGCGCTCCTGCAGAGCATGGTCGGAAACATCGAAAGCCGTCATTTGTCCCAGCCCGCGCACATTGCTCAAGAGTCCGGTGCCGATCATTGATTTTTCAAGGCGCTCTGCCAACTGACTCAAGCTCTGCCTCAAATTGTCGCCCGATTTTCGGGCGTTTTCTGCATAGCTGCAGCCCAGAGCCGGATCGATATTTTTGAGCTCCTTGAGTGTGAAACAGGCCGTGGCAATGCCGAGAAGATTTCCTTCTGCCCATGTGCCGGAAAACTTTCCAGCCGGCCAGGAGACGAGTAGGCGCTTATCGGCCAGAACACCGCCGACATGCAGCGGCTTTGCAAATGTAAGAAGATCGGGTCTGAGAGCCGGATGACGTTTATACCAGTGTTGCATGGCGGTGAATTCGCCGGTTCGGAACAGCCCGGTTTGCACCTCATCTGATACCAGGCACATGCCTCTAGTCCTGCCCCTCTCTACAAAAGCACTGAGCTTTTGCAAAAAGGCTGGATCGGGGATGAGATACCCACCCTCGCCTTGAACCGGCTCAATGATCAATGCGGCAAGAAGGTCTGCCGGAGCTCGTCCGGAGGCTATCGTTGTTGTCAGCCTTTTCTCTTTGATCAATACATCGAGCGGAGTCCAGTCAACCAACCTGTCGAAGTCGACATCGGGCCCGTAAACGGCATGCACCACATATGGTATTGCCTGGTAGCCTTCCCTTTGTCTGAGCTTGCTCATGGAAATCGTATTGCTTGTAGCGGTCCTTCCATGGAAAGCACCATGAAAAGCCATAATGAAATACGGATAATTGGACAGCAGGACATCCGACTCCGGCCGCAGGCGAGTGATACCGAGCTGGGCACACATCTGATCGAACAACTCGGGGCTCAGCAGCCTTTTCACTTGTCGATGCTTGTTGTACTGCGCGATCTTGAGAGCATTCTCGTTCGCTTCTGTTCCGGCATTGGCAAAGTTCATCATGAACTCTCCGCCGTATGCCGCTCTGGCGAATTCAACCATCAACTCGGCCAGGTCCTGGGCCGCCGGCGCCGCATGCCTCGAGTCGTAGAAGAAGTCGGTGCCCGCTCCAATGTAACCGGCAAGCGAGGCGCCAAGCCGCTGAAGTTGAGGAAATATCTTGGGATGATTGTAGCCGAACACACTGTTGGTGCCGACTCCCAACACCGCATCGAAGAACAAGTTGTCTCCCAGTCCGCTGATGAAAGGACCGATCGCTATATGAGTCGGATCGAGAATGGCTGGGAAAGGCTGTTTGGTCGTCGGCGGAATCAGGCTTGTTTGCCTGCTTACGATCGCTTGTGCTCGGGCCCCGATAATCTCATCGCGATCAACCCGAACGTTCAATCGTCCGCGCTCGAAGGCGCTCTTTGTGAAAGGGTTGATGAAGACGGCTTGATCCAGCGAGTTGGCTGGAACATCGGTCGAATAAACAGACATGAGTGCTCTCCGCATTTTTGCAGTAGTGTTCGCCGGGCAAGGCAGTTGAAATATAACATGACAGCCGCTTTAGCCTCATTTTTTCTGGCTAACGCCGCTCTTTGGATATTACCGTTGCGGGCAAGCAATCAGCGCCTTCTGGCGGCCTGATCCAGGGTGGAGGCGCCGGCATTTTTGCTCAACTCATCGAGCAGGCGCTCGATTCGCAAAAGCGCCTTCTTGATCAGATCGATGTCCGTGGCATACGAACAACGCACATGCCCTTCACCACCTGCACCGAATACGCCACCAGGTACGACGGCGACGTGTTGATCGAAGAGCAGCCTTTCGGCAAACTGATCGGCGCTCAGCCCGGTGGATTCGATGCTCGGAAAGGCGTAAAACGCGCCGCCGGGTAACTGGCACTGCAAGCCCAGATCGTTCAACCCGTTCACTATGAGATTCCTTCTGCGTTTGTACTCTTTGCTCATGGCAAGAACATAGCGCTCGCCCCGCTGCAGAGCTTCGACGGCCGCCTTTTGGCTCGGGGTGGGAGCGCACAGCATTGTATAGGAATGAATCTTCATCATCGTCGTCAGGATCTCTTTGCTCGCGCAAGCGTAGCCCAGTCTCCATCCGGTCATAGCGTACGACTTGGAGAAGCCGTTGAGCGTGATCGTTCTCTCGAACGCCCCGGGTAAAGAAGCAACGCAGGTATGCTCCGCATCATAAATGAGCCGGTCGTAGATCTCATCGCTGATTATGTAAAGCCCGTGCCGGCAAGCAAAGTCTACGATCTCACCGAGGCGCTCTTTTGAGAGCACCGCACCGGTCGGGTTGGACGGGTAGCCGATCAGGATTGCTTTGGTTTTGCTCGTCAAATAGCGGCCGAGCTGGGCGGAGGAAACAGCGAAGTTCTCCGCTGCCCTGGTCTCGACCGGAACAGGCACCCCGCCCGCTAAAATGACGCATGGTTTGTACGATACAAAACAAGGCTCCAGAACTAATACCTCATCACCCGGATCGATGAGAGCCCGAGCGGCCAGATCGAGTCCCTCGGCAACGCCTGTGGTAATCAGAATTTCGCTTTCCGGGTTGTAAACGACGCCATAGAGTTTGCTCAGTTGCTTGCTTATCTCCTGGCGTAACTCAAGCAGGCCGTAATTGGACGTGTAGCTGGTCTGACCTTTCTCGATCGAGTAAATCGCCGCCTCGCGAACCGACCAGGGCGTGGCGAAGTCCGGCTCTCCGACTCCCAGGGAAATAATGTCTTTCATCTGCGAGGCGATGTCGAAAAACTTGCGGATGCCCGATTGCGGCAGAGAGGTTGCTCTCTCTGACAGGCTCTTGAGCGGTTCTTCGGAATTATCCATGCTGCCTCCGGCTGAGATTGCCAGTGATCATCAAAGTGATTGTCTCAGCGATGCGCTCGCCAGTGCTGGTTGGCGCCGCTCATGGCGTGACGACCAGCCGGTTGTCGGCTTCGCTCTCCTGGAACAGGACCCAGTCTTGCTTATACTTGCGCAAGAGAAAGTGCGTATTTGTTCCGGTAACTCCATCTATGGTGGCAATTTTTTCGGCGACAAACGCGGCCAGCTCGCTCATGTGCTTTGCCTCGAGCATGATTCGCAGATCCGAGCCGCCTGAAACCAGCCAGGCGTGCCGAACCTCAGGATGCCTGGCAATCCGCAGCGCCACCGCGTCGAATCCCACTTCCCTTGCCGGGACAACCTTAACATCGATAAAAGCGACGATCTTCTCAACCCCCGCCTTCTCCCAGTCAATCACTGTGGAGTATCGCTTGATCACCCCCGACTGCTCGAATTGCTCGATCTGCTCTTTTACTTCCTGGCTCGAGACCCCGATCATTTTGGCGATTGTATCGGCGCTGGAGCGTGAGTCGCGCGCCAGAATTTCAAGTAATTCACGAGATTGATTAGCGTCCATAATTATGATTCGAAGGCAAAGTGTAACGGCGGAATTGAGGCAAAAACGCCAGGGCGTTTTGCAATGGCGGTCCTCCAATAAAGGCAAGGACTCGCCCTAACTGTAGCATACCGATTGCCGGGAAGTTCGCTCAAAGTCTGCTGTGGAACAGTTTTTGACAGTTTTGCCAAAGAGAAAAAATCGATTAATTGCATTTGAGTTGCCAAGGGGGATGTAATATGATTATGCTGCGGGCAATTAAACTCGAAGCAGAGTTGAGTCCTTGGTTCAAATAAATACCAATGTCACTGGGAAAATCAGGTAACAAAAAAACGCCTTCCGAGCTAAAGGTCATGGAAAGGCTGGCGATTGTCGAGCAGTTTCTTGCCAAGCTGAAGGCTGACGTGGACGCTTCCGTTTTTCGCCGCAGCCGCGTCGTCGAGGATGGTATTACATCTGGTTTCGACGAGATCAATGATGCGGTCGAGCATCTGTCGGAGGAGGAGCTGGAAGATGCCGATCGCTCGTGCAAAGTGGCCTGGCTTCACGCCCAATTCGCCCGGCAGATATTCGATGCGGAGATGACTGAGCATTACCTCGGCGAGGGCGATTTTCTCGAAATCGGCGATGACATTTCCGACTGGCACAAATTCGCTCACGATGAGATTTTGGCTCTCGAGGAAGATATTGTCAGCCTTCGCAAAGACATCAATGAGAGGGCGAAGAAGAATTGATGTTGGACGACATCAACAAGCTTTTGTCGAAATGGATGGCTGGACAACGCTCGCAGAAGCTCATGTCAGCCGTCCTGGAAGCCATGGCTGAAGCCCGGCAGAAAGTGAGAGCCAGCGACAGTCCATTTCGTTCGCTGGCGCGCCGCTGCATAGACAAAGCCGAGGACGCTTATCAGGATGCCATTTACCAGTTGAAGGACGGCGAGCCGATGCTTTCATTCAAGAGTTGCCGCCAGGGTCTGAAGTACATCAGTATGGCCACGCTTCACTTGAGCGAATTGAACGGCAAATCAGACGAGCCGTTTGTCGACCCGGACAGTCCATGGCAAGCGAGCTTGGACCTGGCTTCCGCCATCTCCCGGTTTAAAACGAGCGTTGAGTACAATAATTGTCAGGTAACCGAAGAGATGAGGGAACGCCTGGTTGAAGTCGTGCACATGTTTCACGATTCGGCCAAGTATCTCAAAGAGGGCGAAGACGAGGATGCAGTGCGGCTCGCGCGCTGCGGAACATTATGGATGTACTTTCTGGGGAAAGAGCTGGAAGATAAACTGAAAGCGAGCATTGTTGATGTCGAGGCTCTGGAGCGTTGCGTCGGCACTGCCTCTCGGCGGCTTCTCGATCTGATTGACCAGTTGTCCGAGGCGCGAAAGGCACTGGCGGAAGCATCAATGGAGGCTCATGGTCGGATCAGGCTGTATCTGGACGCTGCCCATAACACACTCGAGCAATGCCTGGATTGTTACATCGAGGGTGATGTGGATGAAATCCATCAGCTTGCTAAAGCCGGTTCGATGGAAGTGCGCATGGCGAGGCGCCTGATTGATTATTCCACTCATCCAGGTGCAGGGCCCGAACCCGAGGATGAAGGCGAGCTCGATCTCGACATCTCCGGTCATGAGTTTCGCTGGCGCGTAGCCCGGCTCCAGCGTCTTCTATCCGAGCATGACAAAGATTCACTGCCGACCGTGAGACGCTTGCAGGTGGTGAGCGCTCATTATAATCGAGCCAGGCAATTGCTCAGGCAGGGCAATTACACGGAGGCGGAACGATTTGCTCGCTCGGCACATCTCGATATCGATTTCGCTCGCCAGTTATTGATGGACAAGCAAGCCCGCTACTCCGACTTGATTTAGATGGATCAGCGCGTGGTCAGCTTCTTATCAACACCGTCGCTGATCACTTTATCGATACCGCCGCGCCTGTTTATATCCTTATTCAACTTAACCGCCGCCTTGGTATCTTGAAGCAACTTCGGCGTCACCGCACCGATTATGATCGGAATGGCAAAGCAGGCGCATATGCCTGCTGTCGCTGCGCCGGCCCAGAGCAATTTCTTGCCGATGTTGCTCTCGTTCAGTTGCCGATCAGGCGATTTGATGTTCAGCTTCAACAATGGTGGTGCATTCGGATCGAAGGAATAGGTAGGCGCGAACGTGATCAGTGAAGGTGCTGCCGTCTCGACATCAGGAGAGCCGGGGGCACCCGTCTGCGCCTCAGGCAGCGGTATTGTGAATGCGAAAACTCTGGGCGAGTTTATGGAGGTTATGTTCTCCATGGCTATGAGCTTTGCACCGCCGCTGGTGCCTTGAAAAGTCAAATGGTTGCTTGAGGCATCGATTATTCTTCCGCGATAACCAAACCCATCGGTTGCCACCACGGCATCTTCGACTCTGTAATCCAGGGCCGGCAGACTGTAGCCACTGGTGAAAATCACCCAGCCTGCGATCTCTCGAGTCGTGCCCATCCTCACTATATGTGGATCAATGATCGTGCCTACCAGCTCTGCCTCGCCTTCCGGATCGGCTGCATCGGAGAGGATGAAAATCTGGTTTTGTTTGATCGCCGCCACACCGTCGGACATGTGCAAAGGTCCAACACCTTTCAAATTTATGGAACCTTCTAAGACGCCTGGCTGGGAAGCACTCTGCTCGTGAGTGTATGTGATATTTCCTGCCGCGGCAGGCATCAGCAAGCCCTGCAGCAATAAGAGAAGCGCCGTCGCGATACTGAATGTGATACTGACCTTTTTTGTGCCTGGTTTCATTCGCCTCAACCTCATAGAGCCCTGACCACCAGCATGAGATTCAATAGCTCCTTGTATATCTGCGCCACCATCGCCCGCACGTCGGCAAGCATGGCGGTTCGATCATCAAGCATGCTCATCGTCACAGTTCGCACCTGCGGGACGGTACCGCCGAGGGTGCGCATATAAGCGCGGCTTTTCGGTGAAGTCAAATCGTTCAGCCTGCCGGTGGAAACCCAATGCTGAAGCAATCGTTGCCTGCGCGTGTCATTATTGTTGGCCCCGGGCGGCGGCGAGTTCAAGTACTTCCAGATGATATCGGGATACTCTGTTTGCGGGTCGTTTGGTCGCTTGAAGATTTTAGCCAGCATGTTCGGTTTGATGCCGCATGAGAGTTTGCGCCCGTTTTGCTCTCGCAGGGCCAGATAACCGAGCGCGCCGCTCATTAGTGATGAGCCCGATTCGAGCGTTTCTCCTGGTTGCTCGTTCATGGTCTGCGGCATCTGGAGAAGGTTGCCCACGGATGCGACGATACCGTTGGCAAGCAAGCTCGCATATGTGTTGTAGAGAATTGCTTTGTCGCGTTTGCTGCCCATCGCTGATTTGAGGCAGTTGTTGTCGGATATCTCATAATCAATTTCGGCGATCACTTCCTGGCACTGAAGCATGGTCGTGATCACCACCTCGCTCACCTCCAGGCGAATGGCCGTTCCCTCGGCACTAAGCGGAATGCCGTGCTTGTGTTTCTCATGCTCGCTGAGCGTCTGCAGCTTCTCGATGTGCTCTCGCAAGCCGAGCTCATCGACCAATTGCAATGCTTGAGGTGTCAGGCACTTCTCGAATGAGACGCGCGCCAGCAAAGCGCGCTCTTCGGTCTCGGACAATTCACTCGGATCGGCAATGGCGGCCGATTGGCAGACAATCGATGCACAAAGAACAGCAAGACAAACGGTTTTGCGGACGAGTCGCATTAGTAATCAGCGCTGAGTGGTGCCGGCAATAGACAATCGACTGATGAATTATAGCGGTGCGCTGGCGCATTCAATTGGAAATGTGGTTAACTATGTGGATCGTTTTGCTGGTCCTGTGCGGGAAAACATGGATATGAACAGAAATGCCATTTCATTCCTTGGCGTACACATAACGCTTTTGCTTGCTTTCAATTGCTCGGGATCGGCTGAGGGTGCCGAAAACGCCTGGCGCAAGGATATAAACAAGGGCGAGGAGCTGATGCGCTCCGGTAAGTATGAGAAGGCACTCAAGCATCTCAATGCCGCTCTGAAAAGCGCCGAGGAAATAAAGGCCGAGGATGACCTGACGGCCCAGAGTTTGAGCAAGATCGGTGATCTGTACCGGCGACAGTGCAAATATCAAGAGGCGGAGGAGTACTACAAGAAAGCTCTGAAGCGCCGCGAGCAGACTCTTACACCGGAGAGCGAAGCAATCAGACGCAATCTCGTCGATCTATGTTATTGCCTCTGGGATCAACGCAAGTTCGAGGAGCTCAAGCCTGTGCTCAGTCGAATGATGGCCTTGTCGCACAAGCAAGGCAAACAAGACTACGATGAGCTGGAGCGTCCCGTCTATTTGATGGCGCGCATTTATTGGGACAACAATCAATGCTGGGAAGCGGTCGAGTATCTGGATCAGATCGTTGAAATCCGCAAGAAAGCCTATGGTACCAACAGTTTGAAAGTTGCTGAAGTCTACGACGATTTCGGACGGCTCTTCCGCGATCAGCACAAATACGAAGATGCGCGGAAATGGTTCGAGCGCGCCCTCAGCATTCGCAAGGATGTCCTGGGCGAGGAGCACATGCAGACGGTGAGGAACATTGAAGAGATCGCCGGCGTTTACTCCCGCGAAAGACACTTCAAGAAAGCGGAGCCGCTCTATCTGCGAGCACTCGAAATCAAGAAAAAGCTTTTCGGTCAGCAAAAAGTTATGCTGGCGCATTCGACCCGCGAATTGATCCGATGCTATCAGGATCAAGACGAGCACGAGAAAGCGCTGCCACTCATTGAAGAAGAACTGCAATTGCTCAAGGGCGGACTTGGTGAGGACAACATTGAAGTGGCCGAGTCCCTCGATCGGTTGTCCGATACGCACAGGCGCTTGAACAATCTCGATGAAGCGATCGCCGATTCGCAGTCAGCGCTGCAAATCAGAAAGAGATCTTTTGGCGATTATCACATCGATGTCGCCAATAATTTGCGGCGATTGAGCCGGCTCTATGAGCAGAAGGACGATCTGTCGAGCGCCAGCGATTATCTGGGGAAGGAAATGAGAATACTGGAGGGCACTCTCGGATCGAGCCATCCCGAGTACATCAGTGTGAAACGAGATCGCGACAACATCGAAGCTCGGCTCAAGAAAACCTCGAAGTCTTCAGTGAATTAGCTGCATCGCCTTTGATTGAACCACTCAG
Organism: Pseudomonadota bacterium; assembly: GCA_021324135.1. Classification (GTDB taxonomy): domain Bacteria; phylum Cyanobacteriota; class Vampirovibrionia; order Obscuribacterales; family Obscuribacteraceae; genus JAJPJO01. Next base: position 6,792 of record JAJPJO010000378.1, on the reverse strand, counting down.
CTACGAGAATAAGTTGGCATCGCGAGCACTTGCTACAAGCCAATTGATCACTCCTGGAATAGCCAGCCCCCAGGCGAGTATGAACGGTGCCAGACCGACCATTACGCCGCCGAGCACGCGCCGGCCGCGAACGAAAACGAGCAGGAATACGCCTGCCATGCCGACGGCGCTCGACATGCAGATCAATTGAATTTCACAGCCATTGGCAATAATGTTGAGCAAGGCTTCCAGATTGGCCAGATTGTTTACCCTCGTGGTGCTGTCCGTGCCGCTCGAAGTCTCCTGACCTTGAACGCTCCCGTCTGATGATTGCCGCGAACCCTCTGCCTTCTTTTCACCATTGAATACGTTGTAGTCAAAAGTGAACTGAACATCCACTTCACTGGGTGCGCCTGCAGGAAGCGGGCGGAACGGCGATGAGTCAGCAATCGCCTTCATCGCTGCCGCCTCGGCCTTCTCATTATGATTGCTCTCGGACACGAGTTTGATGTCTGAGACCGTGCCGTCTGTATGAATTTTCCACTGGGCGACGACGCGGTCGGAAGCATTTTGCTTGGGTGGAAACCAATGTCTTTTGACCTTGCTTTGAACAGCGGCCATATATGGACCAAAATCGACATCATTGGAGGCATTGTTCGATTGGCTTCGTTTGGCAAAAGCGGGCGCGCTCGTCATTGCTGCGCCGTATAGAAGCAGGACCGCCACTGCCGCCACTGCCATTAGACGGCGGCAAAATGTAATGCCCGCGGGCTCTTTCCGGTAATGGTTCTGATGCATAAGATCCTCTGTTGCCTGCCGGTCATGCATCAATCATAATACTTTCAATGGCGCAGAAAAAGTCTGGGATGACCAGGGGCGGCCAGAGCACAAAACGGTCTGAGGAATTTGAGATGGGTACTGTCGCAGGCATTTTGATCGCCGCCATATTAATTCTGACCCCGGTCATATACTTACTGGCCTGCTTCTTCCTGCCATTCTGGATCGCGGTTTTCCGACGCCGTCCGGATAAATGGAAAGTTTTGGCCATCAATTTCTTTCTGGGATGGTGTCCGCCCGGTTGGGCCTGGGCATTTGTCCTTTCAGTCTGGGACGATCACCTGGTTCCCTTGTGGAGGGAATAGTGGTTTTTTAGCACTCTGTGTGCCACTACAGGCAGTGCCTGCTCCGGGCCCGGCAGTCCAGATGCTTGTCTACGGATCGGACAAGGCTCGAGGCGAAAGATGTTCCGTCTCCCAGTCCCTGATGCGATCGAAAATTTCCTGGCGCAGAACCTGCGGCTCGCTGCGCAGTCGTGAGTATAAACCTTGCATGGCGGGCAGATCCGGCAGATGTCTTTCGCCCCACTTGGCCATCTCAGCCAGAATCGGAAAAAGGTCTTTGCCTTTATCGGTTAGAAAATAAAACTTGCGTGAGCGATTTTCCCGGCAGGGAAGCTCGGCGATTACACCGGCGGCGAGCAGCCGTTTGAGCCGGTCGGCAAGCACATTTGTGGCGATTGCCTCTGGTGAGGCGAGAAACTCTTTGAATTCGTGCTTGTTGAAGAGAAACAGATCACGAATGACAAGAAAGCTCCATTTGTCCCCGAAAATTTCCAGGACATTGCAAATTACGCACTCGGATCGTGGTTTGGTCATGCTCATACGAATCATTATACAGGGCGCTTGCAAAAAGCAAGCGGTTCGACTATGCTTGAGAGGTAAGCACTTGCAATTTGCAAGTGAGATTGGAGGTTCGACTATGGTAAGGGAAGCACAGCAAGAGGAATGGCTCGAGGTAGCCGACGTTACAAAAGCCTCGTACGAGCAATACGCTGATTCAGCGGACCCGGAGTTCTGGACCATGTACGAGGCCGGCACGCGCCAGACGCTGCTTGAAGACAAGGACATCGTGCGCATTGTCGCAGTCGAGGGTGGCGAAATTGTCGCCTCGGTCGTATACCTGGGACCTTATGAAAAGCAGATGGGCAACCAGTCGCTCAAAAATCCCTATCCGGAGATGCGCTTGCTGTCGGTGCTTCCGCAGTTTCGCCATCGAGGTCTGGGCGATAAATTGATTGCTGCCTGCGAAAAACGAGCGAAAGAGGAAGGCTATTCCGCCATAACCTTGCACACGACGAAGCTCATGACTGAGGCGAAAGCAATGTACGAACGCCGCGGCTACAGCCGATTTGAAGAGATCGACTTCGAGCCCGTGCCCGGTTTTGTAGTATGGGGATACATCAAAGAATTTCAAAATGGAGCATGAGAATGAACGCAATTGATCAAACTGCCGAGCCGAAGCTGGCGGAGCCCGGCGCCGGATTGCCTCTGATGGAGTGGTTTGTCGCCAAGCACGTCATCATTCCTTTGCGCTTTCATTTCACTACTGTCGCGCAAGGAATCGAGCAATTCGAGCACGAGTCAAACCAGATTTTAGCGATCGCCAAATCGCTCAGCGAGCAGAACCTGTGCCAGAGGCGCTTAGTGCCTCGATTGCGCGGGCTCGAGGACAGTTCGCGTTACTGGTCCGTGGCCATGGCGATCGAACATCTCGTGATCGTAGGCAACGGCATGAGCAACATCATCACCAGCTTATCGAAGGAAATCAGCGAGCTGCCGGTTTCTAAAATTGAAAATGTCAAACCTTCCTTGCAGGTCAATGCAAGCCAGGTTATCGAAAGGTTTGAAACGATGAGCGATAAATTCATCGCCACCATGAAGTCGCTCGACTTTTCAAACGATACAAAAGCAAAGCACGCGCACCCATGGTTCGGACCGCTAAACGCTCGCGAGTGGCTGTTGTTCGCCGCTCCGCATCAGAGAATTCACCGCTGTCAGATCGAGGAGATAGTCAAACGACTCTGATCGTAAGCCGTTAAGCGTATTGGGTGTTGCCCTTGTTTTGTCCAGGAACGATGTATGCCCAGCCGTTTCTCAAACTGGAGTTGCGGATGCTGTGGCTGATCGCCCGGGCCTGCGCGGAACTGTTCTCAACGCACCAGTCACCTTGACCCATGCCGACGTGACGCCCGGTGGAGACGACATACACTTGACCGCTGCTGATCGCCTGCTGGAGCGAAACTCTCTGGGCGCCCATGCGTCGCATCTGGGACTCGACACCTGAGACGGCGAGCTGGTCACCGATGTTGACGCCGCCTGCCTTCAAGATTCGCGAGACAGTAATGGCGCAACCCAGGTTGCCGTGCTGCGTAGCTCCGGCGTAGTCAGTCCAAAGCGCTCTGCCGACTGCATTCTTCATGGCCTCGGTCATGTTGCTCGTGTCGGAGAACGGAATGATATCGCCTTGATTCTCGCGGCGGTTGATCGATATGTTATAGGCTTGTCTGGCTGCTTCGATGAAGCGCTTGTTGCCCGGGTCGCTCAACTCCTGAGCATCCGGCACATGACCCAGCATCATCGAGAGCGCCAACTCGCCCGGATCGACCTTGCCGTTATTTCGGGCGGCCAATTCCTTGGAGAATTTACCGCTTTCATAACTGGCGGCCAGTTCCTGCACTTGCTTGCCGAAATACTTATTGATCTCTTCCTTCGTAACCGGGTCGTTTTTGTCGCCGGTTTTCAATTTTTTGAGGAACGGATCGAGATCGTTGTCGTTGCCCGACTGTTTGTATTTGGCAACCGAATCCTTCATTCTCTGCATATTCTGCAGAATCTCTTGGGCGTCTTGCTGGCTCAATTGCCCGCTCTGAATTTCCTTTTGAAGCTCTTTATCAAGCGATTTCATGTCGACATTGCTGAGCCAATCGGACATCATGTCGTATGTCAATCCGTATCGACCGACGCCCCAGCCTCGATCGCCGCGATGGACTACATGCTCGTAGGGTTTGCTGTCGCCGCGCGAAACGAAGCCCGCGACCACATCCTTCATCGCCGCAATTTTCTGGTTCTCGCGATCCTGCAAGGGAACGGTGCGCTCAGGGAAATAGTTATCCGATTCCTTGCGCGACATGTGGCCGCCGTGCGACCCGCGGAAGCGCTCCATGTCTTCGATCTGCTTGCGCACCGAATCAGGCATTCCCTTTGTTTCCGGTGCTGCATCTCTGGCTTTGAGCTGTTGCTCCAGTTGTTTTGAAACGAGACCTTGAGAGTCGTCCAGCTTGACGCCATTTGCGGCGGCATCCGGACTGGCGGTCTTCAGCCTGGCATCGAGGTATTTATATAGTTCGTCGACCGACTTTTGCTGCGCCTCGGTCGGCTTAATCTGACCCTGATCGCGTTGCAGTTCGACGACGATTTGCTTGTGCGCATTTTTCTCCGGATCATTCATCATATGAATGCTGCCGTCTTTATTGACGATGAAGTCCGGTCGATTGTTTTGCTTGGGTCCTTTTGAGTCGGAGAATTGCACCTTGATCTCGGGCGTTTCTCCCGCGGCCAATTTTTCGCGATTAGGTGCCGGACCTTCTTTTGTATGGTCTTTTATGGCGCCGGATTTAGCCAATTCATCGGGACGTTTGCCCGCATCCAGCTTGGGTGTGGCTGCATTCTCCTGGCCCTGGTGCTTCGGTATGGCATCGTTGCCGGCACTGGCAACCTCGACGCGAGTGGACGATTTGGGTTGCCCTCTCAGTTCGAGGGAATGATCTTGCAGCGTTTTGCGTGCTTCTTGAGCCGTTTTATGATGTGTTGGGGTGGCGTCAGTGACCGCATAGGTCCTGGCTTCGGGGGACGATTGTACCATCGATACTCCTGGTTATTTTCATTTGAGGGTGAGCTAGAGCGATTCGCGGTTAAACGGGGTAATTAACTGAAGCGTTTATCGACTTTCCTGAGGATTAAGCGGTTGCGGTACAGACCGAGCGAGTTCGGTGTGCCGTTTGTGTCGTGCGGTAGAGGTATTGTAGATTGTGATATTTAAACTGGGGAATGGTGAAAATACGTAGGCCAAGATGAAATCGATTGGCCCGACCGGGGTTTGGGTTCCGGGGCGCAATAAATTTTGGCAGAACGGTCGCTTGCTGAGGCGCATTAATGCAAGTGGTATAACGGAAGAAACATCGGCGCCCCGAATGTAAGAGCTACTAACTCCTTGGAAGATCGAAACGACAAGAAGGAAAAAACTGCTGTCGGTTCCGAGCCTGTGAAGCCGGAGCTCGATGCCCAGTTGCAGCTGGGGGACGATGAGTTTCCACTGGAGCGCTACCGGCCTTTGAATGTGCTCGGGACCGGCACGGTGGGCACGGTTTATCTATGCCGTGACCGGCTCTTGCAAAAGAGGGTAGCGGTCAAGGTATTGAAGGCTCTGACCGCCGAGCAATTGGTGGCCTTTCAGCAAGAGGCGCGAGCAACGAGCCGTTTGAGTCATCGCAACATTGTCAAAGTGCTGGATTTCGGTGCCACCAGCGGTGGTGTGCCATTCATGGTCATGGAATATGTTGAGGGCGTCGGGCTCGACCGGGTTGTCCGCGAGCATGGTCCACTGGAGCCGACGCGGGCTTTGCCAATCCTGATCAAAATTTGCGATGCTCTGGAATATGCTCACAGTCGAGGCACATTTCATCGCGACGTGAAAAGCGCCAACGTCCTGGTCGTCGACAACAGCATTCTTAATCCCGGCGTGCGCTTGATTGACTTCGGCGTCGCTTCCATCAAGCACGGCAGGGAAGACGCCATCACCGTTCAAGGGCGCACGATTGTGGGAACGCCTCAGTACATGAGCCCGGATCAATGCAGCGGTTTACCATACGACGAAAGCTCCGAGATCTATTCATTCGGTTGCGCTATGTTCGAAGCTTTGAGCGGGCGCGTTCCTTTCACGGGTGCTACCGCCCTTGAAACCATTGCCATGCACGCGAACGAGCCTGCTCCGAAGCTCAAGGATGTCCATCCCGACGGCGAATTCGATACCGCCCTTGAGACGGTCGTGGCTCGCTGCCTGGCCAAGAAACCGGAGGAAAGATATCCGTCCATGGCTGTTCTCAAGGCCGATCTCGAACACTGTTTGAGCCTTGCCCGCCAGGCCCAGGGAACGCCGGTGACGCCCGAGAAAGACGAGGGACAGCAGTTTCCATTTCTCGAGCGGGAAACGATTGAGGCAATGGCGGCCGGGCACGATCGCGACCCGATTCTCACCGGCATCATGATCGGGCTGGTCTGCTTCAGCCTGGCGAGCTTCTTTGCCTACTGGCAGATCGAGAGGATATTCTCAAACAAAAAAACCACCACCACATTCATGGCGGCGAGCAAATCAGATCTTCCGGCAATGGAAGAGCATTCTGCTCAACGAGGATTCGTGCGCAGTTATGTTTCAGGCAAGCTGGAGATCCAGGCTAAGACTCCGGTTGTTGATGATGATCTGAAAGAGCTGGCCGGTGATCCCGAAGCGGTGCGCTTGACTCTTCTGGCGCCGACTTTGTCGGGGCGCGGCTTCGAGTATCTGAGCGCCAGTAAGATTGCCGAGCTTACCTTGATTGAAGGAAACATCAACGACGCTGCCCTCAATCATCTGCAAGCCCTGAAGAATCTGAGCAAACTGGAGCTGATCGCCTGCCGCGGTTTCACGATGGCCGGTATAGAATCGATTGCTAATCTGCCTCTGGAGCGCCTGGCAATTACCAACACCAATGTGGGCGATGCCGAGTTCAGACTGATTGCCCATCTCCCCGCCTTGAGCATACTCGACTATTCCGCCGACGGTGCCATCACATCCGGTGCCATAGCACTATTGGCTCAGAGAGGCGAATTGGAGGACCTGACGATATCGTGCGAGCAACTGGATGATGCCGGCTATGAAGCCATGGCGAAAATATCATCTTTGCGCGCCCTGACCTTTGCCGGAAAGAAGAAGTTGAAG
>JAJPJO010000435.1 GCA_021324135.1 Pseudomonadota bacterium | reverse complement strand
GTCTTCGGCTTGACTTCGACGACGTTCTCCTTGCCTATGAGATCGACGGCGGTCTGGCGCATGAGGTCGGCGAGGTTGGTATCATTGACGGTGGCAGGATAACCCATCTCGTAAGCAATCGAGTAGTCACCGCCGAGCACCTTAACTATCTCAAGAGTCCGTTCGATCTCGCTCATGAGCTGCTTTCGGATTTGCTCGCTGAAACTGCGAATCGTTCCCTCGAGATGCACTTCCTCGGCGATGACATTACCCCTGGTGCTGGAGCTGTGAAAGGAACCGATCGTCAAAACCGCCGGCTCGAGCGCCGAGATGCGCCGCGAGACTATTTGCTGCGCCGCCTGCACAAACTGGGATGCGATCACGATCGCGTCGATCGCCGACTCGGGGTAGGCGCCGTGCCCACCTTTGCCTTTGATGGTTATGGAGAAACTGTCTGCCGCTGCCATGATCGGTCCAGCTAAAATGCCGACCTTCCCTGATGGAAGGCTGCTGTCGACGTGCTGCCCGATGATGGCAGCAACGCCGTTTAGAACTCCCTCCTCAATCATGCGCATGGCGCCTGACTTTCCTTCACCGTCGGAATGCTCTTCGGCAGGTTGCATGAGCATGCGAACCGTTCCTGAGGAAGACCAGCTGTTTCGGTCGGCCGCTAAAATCTTTGCAGCCGCCAGGGCGCAGCTGACATGAGCGTCATGACCGCAGGCGTGCATGGCGCCTTTATTGGATGATCGGTAAGGAACGTCGTTTGCCTCGTCAATCGGCAGTCCATCCATGTCTGCCCGGATGGCGATGATGTTGCTGCCCGAACCTAAATCGGCAGTCACTCCAGTCACAGCGATGTGCTCTTTCACGGCAAAACCAAGCTCGCGCAGCTTCGCGGCTGCCAGCGCGGCGGTTTCGTTTTCACTGAAGCTGAGCTCGGGATATTTATGAATGTGGCGGCGCAGCTCCACAATTTCTTGTTGGAGCTGCCTGGCATGCTCTATTGCTGTCGTGGCTGTCGGCATTAGCGAACAGTTGTCTTGGCTGCAGGCATTTAAGCGAAGAATTGCGGTTTGCCGCCGCCGGCGCTTGGTCTCCAGCTAGCGAACGCTTCCTCAACAATAGTGGAGGCGATCTTGAGGATCATCATGCTCAGAGCTTTGATTTGCTCCTCGGTGAACTCGGCGCCGCTTTCCTCGATGGCTTTGCGGATCTGTCTTTCTGCGTCTGATTTGAGCATGCCAATGTACTCCTCATTTAGGGGCGAACCGATCGGCGGACGGCGCGATCGGCATGAAGTTTAGCGCAAATGGACTCCGAGTTGCCACCAGCCAAACCGAACTTGCGCGAGCGTACAGGCGGGACGCCCTCGCCGGCGGGCTTGCAGAGTGAATGAGCACTAAGAAGGTTTTCGCAAAGAGAAGCTGTGCCCCTTTGCAAGTGTAATCTTCTTCGTGATCGCGAAACGATATAAAGTAGTAGCTCTGCCGGTTCGAAGTAAACGCACCGGGGACGGTATTACCCGTCCCCGATACGTCGTTCTTCGTACACCGTATGTGGTTGATACCACATACGGCATAAGTTTCGCCTCGAGCTTACTTCCTGAAGTCCAGGGCGAAGTACAGAGCATTCCAGCGGAACCCGAAGGGCAGGCGCACGTAGGCGAAGCCCCCAAAGAATCCCGGCTGGATCTGCCTGATCTCGTCGCGGATGAAGAACGCCAACCACGACGTCTGCTTGTAGTCGATGATGATCGACTGCTTGCCGTCGAACCAACTCGGACCATAGTTGACCGAGGCGACAACCAGTTGCCTGCCCAAGATCTTGTTGATCAAGTAGCACGGCAGATCACCACCGTCGTAGCCGACCACCTTGCCCTTCCAGACGAGGTTGGCGATGCGAGAGAAGAACCAACCCCGCAACGTGCCCTTCATCACGAAGGCCCGGCCCTGAGACTCGCCGCCAGGAACGACGCCGGCATCGCACTCGGAGTAGAGCTTGGCTAATTCGGCCGCGCTCATCTCGCTGAGCTGATCCAACTCACCGGGCCGTCCAATCGGGCTCGGATCGTTGTCGCCCTGACGATGTTCTCGAATGAGATCCGCCCAGGCGCTGCCGTCATAGATGCGCAACATCTCGTCGTGGCTGATCGCCGGCACGAGCTTGTGCACCTCCGCGACGACCTCGTCGGCAAACATCGGGATGAGCGGATCGGTCCGAAGCTTGAAGATCTTCTGACCGAACCAGCGCGAGATGAGGTTGCCCACACCTTCGCGCGCGGCGCGCACCCGATTGCCTTCGCCCATGCGCCGGAAATCATACGCGGTGAAGTGGTCGCGACCAGGTGCGTAACGATCGCACTGCTCGCGGAACTCCGCCATGTCGATCTCTCCGGGCTGCAGGCCTTTGGTATTGCCCGCGGTGGCAAAGATTCGCGTACCGCCGACATCACCGATGCACCTGTCGAGGTTGGGCAGGTAGATGGACCAGTCGAAGAAGAGACCGATGCCGTTCTCCCGCTTCTGCCTCCAGGTCATGCCCTTCTGCGTCTTCTTGCCCATCTTGAGCAGGGAGCGGACCGTCGTCTTCCAGGCATCCCACCAGGTCAAGCCGCTGTGTTGCAGCACGTCCATGCAGGATTCGTACGTAGCGACGGGTCGCTCGTTCTTCCCCTGCAAGAGCCAGTACCGCTTCTCAAACGGCGTGCCACCAGGAAGAGTGGCAGCGTCGGTCTTGGGCTGACCTTCCCGCATCCGCCTGCGGAGCGCGATCTTGAGGACCAACGCGTCTGAGGCGAATTTGTTCGACAGCTTGCGCGTTTTGAAGCCGCTCAAGCCGGCGAGCACGAGAAGAACCGCGACCCATGGATGAGCGCCGTGCACGCCCCAGGCGAGAAGGGCAAACACGACAAGCACAGCTTTGGCTTGCAGCCTGCCGAGAGAGGCGGCGAGGTTGATCCATCGCTCACCCTTGTAGAGCGTGCCGAAGTAGAAGCCACGCTTTTGCGTATGGCAGATACGCCAACAGAGCTGCATATCACGCAGGGCGCGGATACGCTTCACCTCGAGAGCTCCACCGGAGGCTGCCAGAGCCACCAGGATCAAGCCGGCTAGAACCGGCGTGACCGCTCCGACCCAGACACCTACGCCCAGCGACAGAGCCGCCAGCCAGAAGGTGCGAAGGTCGGACTTGAAGATCTTGAAGGTGTCCCAGTGCGTGCGCTCCATCATACGCTCCGGGAACTTCTCCACCGGCTGCCATGGTGAATAGGGGCGCACAACGCCCTCCATGAGCCACTTGAGACCAGGCAGGTGCCGCTTGAGCATGCCCAAAGGACCGCCTGAATGCTCCACCCAGTCCATGCACTCGCCGTCCTCCGCGTACGTGTGACCTTCGGTCATGTGCCGATTGTTGGTCACTCGACGAGGAGCGCTCTTGGCGAACTGAATGTACTGCGTGATTTTGAGAGCCGAGTTTGGTGGCGCGGCCTCGGCGAGCATGCCGCTGACCGGATCGAGCTTCTCGATGTCGTTCTCGAACACCGCCGCCAACTCGGCAGCCAGCGCAGCATCGCCACCGGCAGCTTGCATGAAGTCGGTGAGACGATGTTGTCCGAGCGCCGCCCGCACGTCGTTCCAATTGCCGAGGTTGTCTTCGTGCGACTCACGGAAAACGTCTCGTTGTGCGAGATTGGTCAGTTCACCGTCCTGGAAGTTGTGGAACTTCATGAGAGCGAGCGGGAAGTTGTGCAGCGCCGGAGCGCAGCACGGCGTCGTCACCATGGTCCAGGCGATGTCCTCGTAGCCGAGCCGCTGCACCACCGGTCTTGTGTTCTCGTTGATGATGTCGAGAAGCCCGAGCCGGCAGAGGAAGCGGTTGGTGCCCGCTTGATGGAACGCGACATAGTCCGGCCAGAGAGGATGCAGCACGCGGTATGCCAGGCGGAACTCCACTTCCACCTGATGCGGACCGTCGTGATGCGTCCATTTGCCGCCGGGCATGCCCCAGAGGACGAAGCAATGCCGCAAGGGTTTCGCCAACCTGTGAAGCAGTGGATGCCTGCCGAACAGGCGCATCAGGTACATCTTCCGTTCCTGACCAAGCAAGCCCCACCAGTCGGCGTCCATGCCCTCACCCTGAACCGGATGTTGGAGCAAGTCCCCCGTCCAGTAAGGCGTGTGGAAGATCATGCCTTCCTTGATGTTGGTCCGATAAGCCTTCCAGAAGAGCGTCTCATCGTCCCAATCCGGATGCAGCCGGTGCAGCCAGTCCGCAATGGCGTTGTGTTCCTTCGCGGCCAGCCAGTGGAGCAGGCTCAAGAAGACATGATAGTTGTTGTTAAACCCGGTCAGGTCGGCGCCCGGCCTGGTCGGATCCTCCGGCAAGAGCCCGTCTTCGCCGAGCCGCAATTTGCCGCCCTCGAAGGAACGCAAACGGGTGAGCTCTTCCATGTTGGAGCCGTAGGTCTCGGCCTTGAGCCAGGCGGTGACACGCTGATTGATTGGGCTTTTGCGGCCGTCATCATTCGTGCGTGTCGGATCGTCCGCCGTCCGGTCAATGAGAGCCACGTTGCCCGGCCAGCCCTTCTTCGGATCGACAGGAATCCGATGCGGGTTGCAGCAGAGCTTCAGCTTCATGGCCAATCCGCCGAAGCCGTGGATCTCCTTGTTGATGTGGGCGGCGAGCCAGAGGCTGAAGCGCGGCGCCTTGATCTCGATCGGCTCACCGGTCTCCGGATCGATCCGGCGGGCCAGGAGCTTATCGGCAATGCGCTCGGCTGATGGCGTCACATTCTCCGGATCGGGCCGAACCTTCATGGCCGGACGATTGCGACCCATACGGGTCAACTCGGCCGCCATGTCGGGTCTGCCGTCATCGGACACCCACCTGCCGGATGGGTCGATCTGGTGGCGCGCTTGCGGCGGCTCCAGCTCGGGGAACGCCTTCGTATCGGTCGCCTGGTTGGCATAAGCATCCGTCATCGGGCCGGAGCGGATGAAGTGCAACTTGGCGATCAAATACATGAGCCCTGGGAAGGTCCTCCACTTCGCCACTTCACCGGGCTCATCGAGGTGGGTTTGGAAGTCCTCCTCTCTCAAAAGCCACCAGGGCCAAGACTCGCCGATGTGTTTGTTGGGAGCCAGCCAGGGAGCCAGCTTCTGGTTCACCCATCCAGCGAGGAAGTGTGCCGAATGAGAGAACACATACATGGCGTCACCAACGCCCTGTCGGCGCGAGATGGGCCGCCACAGGCCGCCATCGCCTTTGACCGGTCCCTTGGTGTCGGCGTACGGGCATTCGCCCTCAGCCAGCGGCACCAGGGCATTGGCAGTGCCCGGAGGCCGGCCGCGAACGGCGTGCTGCTCCGCCGCCGTATGCGGAAGTGCAGCCATACGCTTCGCCTGCCAGGCGGCAGGGTCTTTCTCGAACGAGACAGCATCGTCGGGCGTCGAGGTTCGCTGAACCTCATGCCCGCCTCCGCCGTGGGGGTCCGCCTTTCCAGAGTGGTCGAACGGACAACGTTTGGTACCATCGCCTTGTGTAGAATCGGTCATGACCGTTCCTAATCTGCGCCGGTATGTGCGACGAACATACATTGGCGCTGTTCGTTTCGAATCGTCGCTTCGATGATAATCGGTCCGAGCTGCCCACCAAAAAACTCTGCTTAGCGTGAAACCCGCTGGCTAGGCGAGCTAACGGGAGACTCGCAAAACAGCCGACCTGAATAGATAGGCGCACCTGTCCCAAAGCAAAAGCCATGGTTTTTTCGTTTCACGAATACAGGTGCGCGCTATCTAAAAAATCGGGGTGGTTACTTGGAGGGGAGCTTAGACAGTGCATTTCTATCAAGAGTGGCCTCACCCTTTCTCATAAGAATTCTTGCCACTAGCAAATTCATAAATCTAAATGACTCGAATATCTGGTGACATCCTGGTGTGTGCCGCACATTTTCAGTCATTATTGACTCTTTGCAATCTGCGCTAGCCTCACGAGCTTAAGCCGGGCTAATCCACCACTGGTCGCTTCATCATTTCCTCATACTCACTAGTGCTCGGCCTCTTCCTCGCGATTTGCCGGTGATTGGCAAGCCTGTTGGCAGGCGCGACTCCGCCCGCCGACAGGGCCTACTGTGTCGTCTCGTAGAATCTTCCATGCGATCCAGAAAATCTGGCGGCGCAGTGGATCTTGATCCGCTGCCGCCGCCAGTTCTGACAATCATCACGATCTTCTTCATTCCGCCGACTTTAATCGGGGCACTTCGTCTTCCACGCGAGCCGTAACAATCCTTTGGGTACGCGAAGGCTGCAGTTTTGCTACGCGAGCGTGAATGAGCGCTCGATGATTTTCTTGGAGCCGCCGCCGGATGTGGCTCTGAGAGTGCCGAGCGCCAGCCCGCCGCGTCTAGCGATTCTCGAGGCGATAAAAGCGTCCGCGACGAAGTCGGGCGCATTTCTTACCAGGAGCGAAGCTTGGAGCGCAAGAGCCAGCCGTTCGACGAAGAGTCGGGCGTTTGCCTCGACGTTCAGCGCTGCTTCTTGATGGCGGCGCGATGGGCGAGCAGTGGCTGCTTTTGAAAGGATCTTCTTCAAGCCGGCCATGTCGTTCTTCACTGACGCGACGAAGCGGCTCAAGTGCGAGTCGCTGACGTCGAGCTCCGGGACGAGTGCGTCGAGGGTCTCCGGGCTCGTGCTGATCGCCCGCAGAACGTCAAGACAGATGACATTGCTCGACCCTTCCCAGATTCCCAGGAGCGGACTTTCCCGGAAGAGACGCGGCATCGGCGATTCCTCGACGTAGCCGTTCCCGCCCAGGCATTCCAGAGCATCTGCCACCACCACCGGTGCGCGCTTGCAGATCCAGTACTTGGCGACGGCGCTGGCGATGCGTTTGAACAGCGCTTCGCCTTCATCACTTGCGGCGCGATCGTACGAACGTGCAACCCGCATGGCGAGCTGCAAAGCCGCTTCCGATTCCAGAGAGAGATCGGCAAGCACGTTGTTCATCAACGGCTGGTCGATCAGTCGCTTACCGAAAGCTGAGCGGTACCGACAGTGGTGCATCGCCTGCAGCACTGCCTGACGCATGAGAGCCGCCGAGCTGAGAGCGCAGTCGAGTCGCGTATGATTCACCATCTCGATGATCGTGGGTATGCCGCGTCCTTCCTCGCCAATCAGCCAGCCAAGCGCGCCGTCGAGCTGAATCTCGGCGGAGGCGTTGGAGCGGTTGCCCAACTTGTCTTTGAGGCCGAGGATGAAGAAGTTGTTCCGCTTGCCGTCAGGCGTCCAGCGCGGTACCAGAAAGCACGACAGCCCCTTGCTCGCTTTGGCAGTGATCAGGAAGAAGTCGCTCATCGGTGCCGAGCAGAACCACTTCCAGCCGTGCAGGGTGTAGAGATTGCCCGCACCCGCCTGATCGATAGGCTGGGCAGTGGTCAGATTGGCGCGTACATCGGAGCCGCCCTGTGACTCAGTCATCGACATACCGACCGTCAAGCCCATCTTTTGCTCGGCCGGAATCGAACGACGATCGTACGAGTTCGAGGTGATCAATCGTTCCCATCGCTGAGCGATATCGGGCTGCTTGCGCAACGCTGCGATGGCTGCGTGAGTCATCGAGATCGGGCAGCAATGACCGGCTTCGTTTTGAAAAGCGAGAAAGAGCAGCGCTGCCCGGACCAAATGCGCACCTTCTCTGGAATCTCGCCAGGACAGACTGTGCGCGCCGTGCGCAATCGAAGCTGCCATCAGCTCGTGATAGGCGCGGTCGTATTTGACTTCGTCGATGCGCTGTCCGAACCTCGTGCGCGTGTGCAAGGCGGGAAGGTTCGTGTTCGAGAGAACAGCCAGCTCGATCGCCTCGCTGCTGCCGACGAATTCGCCGAAACGCATGAGAAGATCCTCGCCCCAGGCGCCGCCATGAAGCCGGATGAGTCCTTTCAGCACGGCATCGATGTCGTACAAATTAACGTCGGCCAGATCGGTCGACTGGTTGATTGGAACATGTATTGCCATGATGGCTTCCTTTCGTAGGTTCCTTCAGGTGAAGCTTGCAGAGCAAGAACAAGACGTATCATTCAAACTGCATAATTGGTTGAGATGTCTGATTGCTGTAAAAACGCATGAAGACATAAGGCTTCACAATTTGAAAATGAGCCCACCAGAACTGTTTTTCGTTTATCGACTAAATTGTGCCTGGCGATTTAGTTGCGCATGACGCTGTTTGCGCTATCTCTTGAATTCCTCTATTAACCAGATAAAAGGCCACCTGTCTTGATTTTGATATTGCCGAGTTACTAGGTTCCAAAGCGATCTTCATTTTCTCTTCAACCAGGGTGCATTCAAAAGTCAAAAGGAATCAGCACCTATAGAAACCTGGCGGTGACAAGACGTCCCGCATCTCACACCGCGCTGTGCCGTCACTTGAGTATGCAATCAGCTCACCGCTGACTTGGCTCAAGCTCTTGGTTCGGCCTGGTGTTTGTCATGGTAAAAAACGGAGTCAAGAACATGGCTAAAACACGCAAAAGTAGAGCACTCAACTTCATCGATTACCCCTCGCCGAACTTCGACGAGAGGAACGGTGAGGCGGTTGAGTTCCTGGTTCTTCACTACACGGGCATCGAGACGCTGGAAGGATCGCTCGAGCGCCTCACATCGAAGAATGCGCCCCGCGTCAGCGCGCACTATGTCGAGGCTGAGGATGGTCGAGCCTTTCGGCTGGTCAGCGAAGACAAGCGAGCCTGGCACGCAGGCGTTTCGTTCTGGAACGGCAAAACCGACCTCAACTCCAAGTCAGTCGGCATCGAGATTCAGAACGCCGGTGATCTGCACTCGCCTCCGCCACCCTTCCCGCAGGCGCAGATGGACTCGGTCCTGGCGCTCTGTCAGCAGATCGTCAGGCGGCACAACATCCGCGCTTTCAACGTCGTCGCTCACTCGGACATCGCTCCTGACCGCAAGCAAGATCCCGGCGAAGTCTTTCCCTGGGCCTGGCTGGCGCAGCAAGGCATCGGTGTTTGGCCCAAGCCTCTGAAACAGGACTATGACGCCTCGGCGAACTGGAAGGACGACGATGTGCTCAAACGTCTGCGTCAGTACGGCTACAATCCGAATCTCGGACTCAAGGTCACGCTGACGGCGTTTCAGCGGCATTTCCATCAGGAAGTCTTTGCTACGCCGGAGAAGGTGGGCATCGCCGACGCTCAGAGCAAGGCACGCCTGGCTGCACTTCTGCGGAGCAAGACGAAGGCGGACAAAGCAATCGCCACGCGCAAGAAGAATGCGGAGAAACGCATGAGAAGGCGCAAGTAAAAGTGCAAAAGCAGGCGATGCTACTGCCTGATGTTAGCACGCAACTGGAAAGGTTTTCGTTGGTCGCTTCCGCTGATACCAAATATGGTGGCGGCGTCCAACGAATCCTCTTTCTTGTTGTCCGGCAGCGAGATACTATATAACAGCATACGAAGGGAGCTAGCTGGCTCGTCTATGTAAATGAAGTCCTCATAAGCATCTTGAGCGCAGTCCTCTTGATGCTACAATCTCGCCCATGCCGATTACCGATGACTCGAAAGTGCACTTGAAAGCGCGTTTGGCGAAAGCCATCGGGCATCTCAATTGCGTTTATCGCATGGTTGATGAGAAGCGCTACTGCATGGATGTGCTCCAGCAGTTGAAGGCGGTCCAGGCAGCTCTGGATAAAACGGCAGAGGTAATGCTCAAGCAGCATCTGGAAACATGCGTGGTTGATGCGATTCGCAACCAGGATTCCGAACGTGTCATTGAAGAGTTGATGCTCGTTTTCCGCAAAGCTCCTCAGTTATACATAGATGCCGAAGAGATTCAAACGGCAATCGAGCCGGGGCTGAGAGTCGATCCAAAAGTTGGCGAAGGCAAGAGCGAATCAGGGCAGAGTAAAGGCGAGCTCTCGCCAAACAAATCGCAGTGCTGTCATTAATGGCCGGCTGAAACCATATTGAGCTCTTATCGGTAACACCTATCCCGGGGGAGGGGTTGACCCGACGGGGAGGTTAGCTTCCGCAACAGATTACAGCTGAGATATATTGCCCGTGCATCAAATTCAGAGGGGAATATGCCACCGTGTTGTCTAGAAAATTTGCTTCAAGAGCTCTTGCAGTTGTCGCTCTTTGCTCCATTACTACTTTTCACCTTCCTGTCGCTGCTCAGGAGATTGTTGAGAACGGTCAGTCGCTCGAGCAAAGAGCGGAGTCGGCCGGAGCGGCTCTGTCCATCACCAAAATGCAAGTAATTCAGGATGCAGAGCCTATAAAAATGGCCTGCGGTTTATGCGGATGTTCTGAAACTTGCGCCGTCGTCGGCGTCGAGTCGGAGGCGCAGAGCCGCAAGAATTCAGCAATTATGACGGACAGCCTTTGGGGTAATCTGATTTTGCAAATGGCATATCAGCGTGATGAAAAAATCAAGAAACTTTCAAAACGCCTCGGTCTGGTTAATCTCGGCACGATGGTTGCGGTGAGCGCCATTGCCGGCGGTGCGCTTGCCCAGGGAATTGATTCTCTATATATGCTGAATCCGTCAGATGGTCATCTGGACAGTTACACCCCGGGCATAATTGGCGTTTCACTCAGTGGCGCCACATTGCTGACCTTTGGCACCAAAATTGCCTTGACGTACAAATATCAAAGGCAATTGAAAGCTCGCCAGAAAGAACTCAAGCAACAAGTCGAGAAACTGCTCAATCATCTCGAATACTCCGATAGCAAGTGCGACGAAGCTCGCAAGGAACTCACCGACCTCATAGGTGAGCGCGCCACCCGTGAGTTCATGCAAATCTGGCAGTCCAGCCATGCCGTAGCGGCAAAGCCGTCGAATCAGAGCTGAGCCGTTTATGACCAATGTTCTCAACCATGTGACTTAAGTCACTTTCGCTGCCATTGCCACTTAGCTAAAACAGAAGAGAAGCCGCCCATGCTCAAATGCGAAAAGCGACGAGGCGGTATTGGCTTTGACTTTGCGAAAACAGGCTAAGAAGATGATAAAGGTTGAGAACAGAGATGGACAAGCTGCAGGTAAGCCTGCAGCAAGGCTTAGCACGGAGAAGATGATAATGACTGGAGGAGTGTGCCGAGCCTTGCGAGCCTCTAAATCATGCTCGGCAGGCACAGGCGTGCTCCGCTTTTTTATACGGCACCGCTATTTTGTTATTTCATTGCTGGTTGTCTCTTCGCTGTATGTCGGCTATTTCTGGTATCACTATCTCTTCGCCACACCAGTGGATCTTTACCACCGCACCTGGGATGCCTGCAAGCAAAACATATTCGATAAAGCGGCGCTGAAGGACTGGAGCCGATATGAGCATCGTTTCGATCGATTGATAAAAAATGATGATGATGCCCTGCGCTACGCTAATCAAATGCTCCAGTCCATTGGCGATCCCTACACTCACTTGATGAGCGCCAAGGCTGTCGATCATGCGAAGCAGCAGCGACTAGGGCGTTTCGTCGGCTTGGGAGTGCAAATCAACGGAGTCAAGAAAAACGGTGATTACCTGATGATCGACAAAGTTATACCGGGAAGCCCCGCCAGCCGGGCGCATCTACGGCCTGGCGATACCATCCTCGGTATCGCAGGCCGTAGCTGTCGCGGTTTGACGGCTCCGGGCTTTGCCGAGTTGACCGAACAGTATAAGAACCAGACTGTTAGCCTCTTGATCCAGAGAAGCGGAAGGAAGCTGCGGCTGCAGGTTGCACCAGGCGTGGTATCAACCGACAATATTGAGTTCAAGAAGATTGCTGATGGAGTCGGGCTCCTCAATGTACGCAACTTTATCAAGGCCGACACCGGGGCGCGCATCATGAAGATCGTCGCCAATGCTCATGACTGCTCCAATGTCATCCTTGATCTGCGAGATAACCCGGGCGGCAATGTTTCGGACTGTTTGCAAGTCGCTTCTCTGTTTCTCGATCACGGACGGCTGGTGACTTTGGATATAAGAAACGGCGGAGGCATAGTCGAGGAATCGCACGTTCTCACCAGGGATTGTGAGGAAGTGATTGAAGCCGACAAATCTTCAGGCACGCTAAAAGTCAGCCGGGTCTCCCGTCTGCCTCAGATTTTCAAAAATACAAAGTTGATCATACTGGTCAACGAACACACTGCCAGCGCGGCTGAGATGCTGACTGCCGCTTTGAAGGAAAATGGCAGAGCACTGGTTGTCGGAACAAAAACATTTGGCAAGGGCATTGCTCAGGCGGGTGTTCCGATTGCCAACGGTGCAGTGTTGTGCATTACTTGTGTTCGATACTTCACCCCGGCCGGGCATTTCATCGGTGCCGGCCGCCAACAGAAAGGCGACGGGTTGCAACCGGATGTGGTGGTGGAAAACCGTGTGGATGGCATAGATGCGCAGCTCAACACTGTCTTGAGCATGATTCGAAATCCGAGCTAACGTCCTGTGTTCGGTGAGGAACCTGCCCTGCCATTCGAAGAAGTGACATTAAGAAATATAGTAGGTAGCGGTATAGTAGGAGCAATTTTTAGTTTTGTTTGTCTAAAGGGTAAGTGTGCAGCGTTGCCGGTGACTGGTTCACCGGCAACGCTGTTTCGATCACGAACCGCTGATTCTCAGGCAACGATGTTCTCGGCGGCGAACTCTTCGAGCAGGCCCTGGACGGCCTGAAGGTTGATCTGGCGCAGGCGCTGTTTGACGAGTTCCTTCAGGTCGTCGATCTGCTTGAGGATGCGGGTGAAAAGTGCCGTATCCTCGTGGGCCAGCGCAGCGTTGGCCGCCGCGGCAAGCAGCTCGGCCGCCCTGAGGTTGCGCCAGATGCATTCGATGGAACTCTCGTGGCCGTCCAGGATCTGGCGGGCGGCGTGGACGAGTTCCGGGTACTCGGTGTCAGGCTGGGGCAGGTTGAGGCTCCTGCGCATGTCCTCGACGGAGTGGAAGGCCTCTAGCATGTCCGCGAAGAGCCCGAGCAGCTCGCCTTTGACATGCATGAGGAGATCGCGGTCGTCCTGGACGTCGCTGCTTCCCCATCTGCCGATCACCTCCGCCAGGAGCGAACTCCCCGTGCTGCGCAGTTGGTTGGCGTTGTTGTTGGGCACGCCGAAGAACAGGTGTTGAGTCATTTTTCCTCTCGCCAGGTAGCGGATGAAGTATTGAGACACAGACGGCTACAGCGGATTGCCCGGTCGACAAGGCGAAACCGGGCGGGATACGAATTGCCGGATGCAGAGCGGTTGTGAACCGGAACTGCTTCGCTCGCAGATCAACGCCATTGCCCTAGTTGCCGGGTTTGGCGAGGTTCTGGATTGGTTGCACGACTTTGGTGTTGAAGAAGTCGCTGACCACAAAGGCCGCGACGCTCCCGGCCGAAAGGACGAAGCCCACGAGCAGGAGGTAGACGAGATGCCGTTCTTTCACAGGATCACCTGTCGCATGAGTGTCTGGGCGATTAACTCCGGCATCCCAATTCGATGGAGGGCGATCGTTGAAACGAGCAGAGCATGCATTTTTCTGGCTGATCGCGACCTCGGAGAAAAATTGGGAAGGGAGTAGTTAGAAGCTAGTGAAGCCTGGTGCTGAGGTCAACAAAACTTGCCGGTTCGCTAAGTTTGATGATGCCTCAATTTGAACGCTACAAAGAGAGGACTTGCCTGCCTTTGCAAGATTGAGGCTCGTTCGAGGCAGAAAGTTGCGCCTCTCCGGCAGTGGTGCAAACCGCATCACCTCACCTTTCACCTCTGGCACATTTGATATGGCTAATACTGAAGGGATCGCTAATCGCACTGTAAAGCTTTGTTGCGTGCTCTTCCAATTCGCGCATGGCATGCGGGCTTGAATCACCGTTGCATGTTGTCTTTAGACGGGTGGAGATGAGCGTGTTAGCGTCGCTTGCGTCATTTACATGTTCTCAGAATCCTCTTAAGGACCTGGATTTCACATACGTATCTTGATAGGTTCTCCTTCGTTCTTTCCAAATCTCCTGCTATAAGACTTCACTCGACTGCAGTTTTCTCTTCATCAACGAACTTCCAGTGCAGATTTTCTGTTCTGGAGCTAACCACACATGAGGTGATGCTATGACTTCTCCGAAGACTGTTGATCCTCGCGATGCGGCATTTCAAGCTGTGCGTACCATGCTGACTTCGATCAAGAAAGCTGTCCAGCGCGGCAACTTTCAAGAAGCCAGTATCTGGGCGGCGCAAGCCGTCGAAGGTATGCACGGCGATGATGACCACCAGCATCGCGCTCAGGTTTACACAGCCGTGACGAGCGTTCTGATAGCGTCGGCATGGGCTCTCAAGCGTGCAGTCCTTCGGGGCAGCGGCTTGTTCGCTCAGTTGACGCCGAACGCCGAGGTTTTGCTCAAGACGTCTGGACAGCTCTGCGAGCTCGCGCGCATGCAGAATCGCGAACTCGCGCTCGGCATCGCTCTGGTCATCCAGGGCTTCGCCACGCAGCTCAAGGACGCTCTCGTTTCACATGCGGCCGGCTATCGCTACACCAAGGCGGATGAACTCGATGCGGCGCTCAATGCCCTCGACGAGATTCTGTCAAACGCTGAGCGACTGACGACCGACGACAACACTCGAGGCGGCTCTGCCACCATCAGCGATACCAAGCTGGCGGGCACGGTCATCTCGAATACTCAGAGTTGCTTGTCCCGAATCTGCTCGCGCCGGTTTTCCGACTGGCAGAAAGCGCAGGTCCTTGTCAAGCATGCTGAGAAGCTGGTCGGCAGCGATGCTGATGGCGATGCCCAGGCGAAGCCGCACGCGGCGCTCTTCGAGCGGGTCCAGGCAGCTTTGACTGCTCAGGACTACTCGACCAGCACCACTGCGCTCAGCCAGCTTGCTGCCGCCTTGTCAGCGTAGTTGGATCGCTCAGGTGACCAGTTAGGAAGAGGTTTGAACCACCACAGGCGGCTCAGCGAGAAAAGCTTGATCATCAAGCTCTCTCCTGAGCCGTCTGATTTTGGTGGTTCATTCCTTTCTGTTTTCGGCTAGTAATCGTTATAGTAGAAAAGCTGTTCAACGATATGCCATAGGAGTAAATGTTTGGTGACCAAAAAACCTGAAACTGTCTCGGGAGAGGCAGAATATCCACCCCTCCCGAAAGCACTTTCACCGTGATGGTTGAT
>JAJPJO010000433.1 GCA_021324135.1 Pseudomonadota bacterium | reverse complement strand
TCGAAGCCGGTCGATGCCGCAGTTGCCGGGGCATTGCTGATCACATCAGTGTTGTTTCTGACCACGCGGACGTATCCGAGTGGAACGTTCAACTCATGCGCGACGAGCTGAGCGATCTTCGTATGCAGGCCCTGACCCATCTCGACCCCGCCGTGAACGACGGTGACCGAGCCGTCATCCTTATTTATATGCACCAGTGCAGTGGATGTGTTTAACGCCGGCATTTGCTTGAATCCGATGCCGTATTTGAGCGGTATCATCGATATGCCGCGCTTGCGCCAGCGATTCTTGCTGTTGAACAGCTCGACGCTCTTCAATCGCTCTTCGAATTCGGCGCTCCGGTAAAACTCATCCCACTGCTCGCGCAAATCGCAGTACCAGAGAGGCTGGCCAAAGTGAGTCGCGTCAGCTGTTTCATACTCGGAGGAGAGGTAGAGATTTTGCCGCCTGATCTCCTCTGGTGTTACTTTTCTTCCCGTGCGTTTGCTCAAATCAAAAGCAATATGCTCGATGGCATCCTCGACAAGAAGATGAGGCTGCACTTGACCGAAGGTGCGCATGGCCGTATTGCTTGTCTTGTTCGTCTTGTATACAATGCCGCCCGAGCGGAACGTCGGTACCCGGTAGCAGCCATCCGACATCATGACGCTGCCCTTCATCACGGCCAACGAGCAATCGATTGTGCTGCCTCCATCGGAGCGCAACTCCAAATTCATGCCGGTGATTGTGCCGTCGTCTTTGTAGCAAGCTTGATAGTCGCTGATGTGTGGATGACGTTTGCCTATCATGTGCATGTCCGTCTTTCTGTCCAGCTTGAGCAACACCGGGCGGCGCACTTTTTTGCAGGCGATCGCCGCCAGTGCTCCGATGAAAACGGCGCGGTTTTGTTTGCCACCAAATCCGCCACCAAGCTGCTCGACGCGCAAGGTGACCTGGTTGGCTTTGATTCCCAGGGCACGCGCAATCTGTGACTGGTCGCCGTTAGGATTTTGCGTCGATGAGAATATCGTCATTTCATCATAGCTTCCCGGCAGTGCCATGGCGCAGCAAGTCTCCATGTAGAAGTGAGCCTGTGCATGAGTGCGCATTGTGCCCGAGACTACGGTCTGCCCTTGCATTGGTTGATGGGGATCAGCCAACCATTGCGTATCGCTTCCCATGCGGGTCACTTCAATGACTTTCTTTGTCGGATCGGGCTGCGCCCCCGGTGCATGCGGATGGACATTTTTCATGGCGATTGCTTCATCGAATGAGATTATGGCAGGCAGATCTTCATAGCTTATGCATTGCGCCCCGACATACTCGGCTATGCGCTTGGCGAGCAGCTTGTCCTGGGCAAGGACTAAACAGATCGGATCGCCGACGGCATTGACCACCCCATCGGCAAAGATCGGATCGTCACCGCCTAAACCTATAACGTTCGTCCCGCCTTTGGGGATGTCGGCGACGGTTACGAGCGAGCCGAAGCCTGGGAATTCGCTCCTCAAGAGCTCTTCGGTTGCCTGTAATCCAGCCGCGAATTGGAAGCGTGCGTGCGGCCGTGTGCTGATCACCACCTCGGCATAATAGCCGCCTGGCGGCAAAGGCAAATCATGGCAGTATTTCACTTCGCCGGTTGCCTGGCTGACAGCTGTGCGTTTGGCAATCGGACTGGTGAGCGGAAAAAGCATATCGTCGCAATCGAAGGTTTGCATGCCGCTTGAAAGAGGGCGAATCGGCTGCTCGCCTGCTGATGCATTGATTGGCGATATGGCTTGCGGTTCTGATTGTCTGGCAACGTGCAAAGCGAACTTGTAGAAGAAGTTTTCGGCGAGTTCCTGCCGGTACTCATTTGTGAAGCCTTCCTCTTCCATAGGAGCAATCAGTTGCTGCACTTCCCGCCGCACCACATGCAATGCCTCCTGCACAACTGCGTCAGCGAATTTTTTTCCGGTCAGCCAGCGCTCGCTCTCAGGCATTCGCGAGTTGCATGTCGCCAGTCCGCCGTAGACAATCGCTATTTCTTTGATCGTGTTATTGCTGTCGAGCAGGCAGCGGAAACCGGCGTTGACGATGGGATGAGCCATCTGCGGGCGGCGCGCGATTCTGTATGTTTGAATGTATTCATTCTTTTGCGAGAGCGGAATGCGGAAGCATCGCACGATCGCATCATCAGGAAGGTCCTCTGCGATCGGCATCTCATGCAATTCAAAAGTGCGCTCGCTTGATTCATACTTCGCCGAGGCAATGGTTACGCTGGTGCCCAGAGCGGCCAGAACCGTGAACAGATCGGAGGGAAAAGGCGCACCACTCTTTGTGTGAGCTTTGCTTATGAAAATATTGCCAGCCACGCTGCCGGCGTTTCTCACCTGAATTCCGGCAATGCATTTTGCATGACGGATGAGCTGTTGCAAACCGGTTGTCTGGGAGTCGGGCAACCTCTTGATCAGTCCTTCGGCATGCTCGATAAGATCTTGAATCGGCACGGCGGCACCGAGTATGATACCATCAGGTTGATCGTTAATGGCATTGAGCTCGGCAACTTGGGATATATCGATGAGGTAGCGGCAATGCTCATTGGGGTAGATACCACGGGCGGTATTGCCTGCGACCAGCCTCACCTGTTCTTTGCCGGCGAATTGAACGAGCTCTCCCTTTATCTCTTGCACCTCTGCAAGAGTGGCCGGGCGAATCCAATGAACGCCGTCGCCCTGGAAATACAGTCGGCTTCCTGAGGGAGGCAAGTCTTTCGCATCGATCTCGATCATCTTCTTGTTCACGTTCAGCTTGAAGAAAGGATCAAGAGAACACGGTTGCGTACTATCTTTGGCCGCATTGTAATCGCAAGCGAACGTTTTCATGCCGTGCAGAATTGGTCTATATCCGGTGCAGCGGCAAAGATTGCCGCCGAACAAATCTTCGATCTGCTGCTCTGTAGGTGATTGGTGCTGCTGCAGATATGAATGCATGTTCATTACAAAGCCAGGCGTGCAAAAGCCGCATTGCGTGCCGTTGTACACCGCTATGCGGTGTTGAACGGGATCAAGCCCGTCATGAAGATTTCCAATTCCCTCGATGGTTGTTACTTCACTTTCAGCCAGCGCTACCAGAGAGCGGAGGCAGGAGTTGATCGATCTGTGATCGATACCACCGGCGGTGCGACGGGAAATCATGACCGTGCAGGCGCCGCAGCCGCCTTGCTCGCAACCGACTTTCGTGCCTGTCAGTCCCACCTCGTGCAGATAATCGACTAGAAGAGCAGCGGGAGAGGGGTTGTCGATCCGTATCTCTTTACCGTTCAACCTGAAGGTAAGCTGGTTGCCGTAATTGCTCAAAAGGGACGTGAGGGACTCTGGCAGCTCGATTGTCATGTTTCGTAAGCCTCTTGGCCTGCAAGGGAATAGTGCATAATCTTACACCAAGTTCATAAAGACCACGCTCGAAAAGCGAGGCATTCATCGCTTTGAATCCGTGATGCAGTTAATAGGCGACCGCTGATCGGCGAAATATGCTACCGCATGTGGTGGCAAAATTTGCCGGCCGTGCTTTTTCAAGTCAAGCTCGGGCTTCGTTGACGGGATGGGCGCGGTCTTCATTCGTTGTCTTGTCTTGTATGAGGGGGCATCACCAGTGCCTGTATGAACCCGAGCCTTCACTAAATCCCTGCCGGGAAGAAGAATACGGACGATTGCGAACTTGGGTCCTGAGACGCAGCAAGTCCGGCTAGACGAAATATATAATCCGCTCATAGATTAAGGCTTAATTGAGAGATTAAGACATCTATACTATAAAGCCGGTATCATAATGCAATGTCCATATCGTTGGCGGAGCTAAACCATGAAAGTTTTGCTTGCAATCGATGACTGCAAGATGTCAGAGGCTGCAATTGAAGAGCTGAAAACCCGGCCGTGGCCAAAGGAAACGATGTTTCGGCTGCTCAATGTCGTCGAGCCGATCCACGCTGATCTGGCTTATGGTGACACTCGCGACATGACGAGTTACATTTACGAATTGATCAGTAAACGCGAAGAGTTCGTTCAGTCGAAGGTTGATGTCGTCTCAAAGCTGGTCAATCCCGGCAACGTTTCCAGCAAAGTCATCCAGGGTCCGGTTCGGGACACGATTGTCAAAGAAGCGAAAGATTGGGGTGCTGACCTGCTGGTTATGGGTTCGCACGGTCGCCGCGGACTTAAACGCTTTCTGCTGGGCAGCGTAGCGGAGTCCGTTCTGGCGCTCGCTCCTTGCCCGGTTGAAATCGTCAAGGACCCGAATTGGGCGGCAGAGGAGGCTACTGAGCAGGAGAAGGCGGCTGAAAGGTAAACTTCATTTGCCAACCGCCGGCCGGTCTAATCCGGTCGAATGAGGCAGAGAGAACGTCAAAAGCATTATTGTTGGGCAGAGGCAAAACCGACGGAGTGGAGACACAGATGGGTAAATTTATTCGATGGTTCAATGAAGTTGGCATGGACGACGTGTCCAGCGTCGGTGGGAAAAACGCATCGCTGGGCGAGATGGTTCAAAAACTTTCAAAGCAGGGCGTCAGTGTTCCAAACGGGTTTTGCATAACAGCGGATGCTTATGATTTCGTGCTCGACAAAGCCGGTATCAGACAAAAGATCGATGCTGCTCTGAGCGGCCTGGACAAGCAAAATTGTGACAACCTGGCGCGCGCCGGACGGACCTGCCGCTCGCTGATTCGCTCGGCCGGGCTCCCCGACCAGCTGGTCAAAGAAATCAAAGAGGCATACCACAAGCTCTCGAAAGAATACGGTTGCGAGGATGTTGATGTAGCGGTGCGCTCCAGCGCCACCGCTGAGGATTTGCCCGAGGCTTCCTTTGCCGGCCAGCAGGAAACCTTCCTCAACGTGCGCGGTGAGGTGGCACTCGAGGATGCTTGCTTGAATTGCTTCGCGTCTTTATTCACTGACCGCGCCATATCATACCGGCTGGACAATAACTTCGAGCACATGAAGGTCAAGCTTTCGGTGGGCGTGCAGAAGATGGTGCGCTCCGATCTGGGAGCGTCGGGAGTAATATTTACCCTCGATACCGAAAGCGGTTTTCGCGATGTGGTGCTCGTCACCTCTGCCTGGGGTCTGGGCGAAAACGTTGTTGGCGGAAGGGTCGACCCTGACGAGTTCCTGGTCTTTAAAACGACGTTGCGCAAAGGATTCAATCCAATTCTGCGCCGCCGCATCGGTAGCAAACAAGTGAAGATGGTTTATTCCGGACATGGAACGAAAACGACTCGCAATATCGACGTTCATCCTGAAGACCGCGAGAAAATGTCGATCAGCGATGATGAAGTTCTGAAGCTGGCCGGTTGGGCATGCACAATCGAAGCCTATTATCAGGAGCGGCTCGGCCGCCAGACGGCCATGGATATTGAATGGGCGAAAGACGGTAAGGACGGCAACATATATATTGTTCAAGCCAGACCGGAGACGGTCCACTCGATCAAATCGCAGCGCACGTTGGAAACATATAGTCTGGAGAGCAAGGGAGAGGTGCTTCTCACAGGGCGTGCCATCGGAGAAAAGATTGGCGCCGGTCCGATTCGCATGATCAAGAGCACCGATTACCTCAATGAATTCAAAGATGGCGAAGTGCTGGTCACGGACATGACCGATCCCGACTGGGAGCCGGTGATGAAACGGGCCGCCGCCATTGTCACCAATCGTGGTGGCAGAACATGCCACGCGGCAATCGTCAGCAGAGAAATCGGCGTTCCCTGCATCGTCGGAACCGGCCGCGCTACTGAGCTGCTTGCCAATGGACAGATGGTGACCGCGTCCTGCACCGAAGGCGATACCGGAAAAGTTTATGCCGGTCGCCTCTCTTTCCGGCGTCAGGAGATAAATCTCGATGAGATGCCGAAGACAAGAACTCAAATCATGCTCAACGTCGGCAATCCGGATCACGCCTTCAAACTCTCGCAATTACCGGTATCGGGTGTTGGTCTTGCCCGCGAAGAATTCATCATCGCTAATGAAGTGAAAGTACATCCATTGGCATTGACCCGTTTCGATCAACTCGAGGATCATCGAGCCAGGCAAACAATTACGCAGTTGACCAGAGAGTTCGAGTCGAAACCGGAATACTTTGTGCACAAGCTTGCCGAAGGCATCGGCACCATCGCCGCTGCCTTCTATCCTAGGCCGGTCATCGTTCGCCTTTCTGATTTCAAAACTAATGAATATGCCGACCTCATCGGTGGGCGGCAGTTCGAGCCTCAGGAGCACAATCCCATGATCGGCTTCCGCGGCGCCTCTCGTTATTATGACGATCGCTACAAGGACGGCTTCGCGCTCGAGTGCCAGGCGCTTCGTGCCGTGCGCGAGGGCATGGGTCTCGATAACGTCAAGATCATGATTCCATTCTGCCGCACAGTCGAAGAGTGCAAGAAAGTCTTGAAGGAAATGGCTAAGCATGGACTGAACCGCGGCTCGAACGGCATGGAAGTCTATTTGATGTGTGAGCTGCCGTCCAACGTTATATCGATGGAAGCTTTTGCCGAGCATGTGGATGGTTTTTCAATCGGATCGAACGATCTGACCCAGCTTGTTCTTGGTGTGGATCGTGATTCAGAGATTCTTGCCACGCTCTTTGACGAGCGCGATGAATCGGTTGCCAAAGCAATCGAGCAAGCTGTAACTCAGGCCAAACGGCTCAACAAGAAAATTGGAATTTGCGGACAAGCGCCAAGCGACTATCCTGAAATCGCTCGCCTGCTCGTCGATCTCGGCATCGACAGCATGTCGCTCAATGAAGACGCGGTCATCAAAACGATTTTGACGGTCGCCAAACAAGAGCTTTTGCCTGTCTCCAGATCGAAGATGGGCGAGGCACGCCAGGAAAACGTCAGCCCGAGAAGCGACAACATCAAGCTGGAAAGCGGGCGCAGCGAGAATCCTAAGGCGGACGCAAAATCCGAGAGCTTGAAGCCCGACAGTCGTGGGCAAAAAACTCAAGGCGGACCCCGAAGACAATCTTGAAGCGATTGGAGCTGAATTATGAAAGTACTTGTCGCCGTTCAGAATGCCGATTGTGTCAAAGCGATTGGTGATTTCGTTTTGAAGTATCCCTGGCCGAGCGGCTGCCAGTTCAAAGTAGTGCATATAGTCACCTCTGCTCAACTGGGCAGCTACATGAGCATCTTACCGGCACCAATGGCGGAGAGCATTACTGAAGAGCGCCGCAAGCATGGCATTGCTTTTGTGGAAAATATGATCTCCCGCTTGCGCGAAGCGATAAGGGACGTTCCTGTCACGCAGGAATTGATCGAGGGCAACGCCAAGGTCGAGCTGGTCGATCAAGTGAAGAGCTGGCAACCGGACCTTGTCGTCATGGGATCGCACGGCAAGCATGGCCTGGAAACGCTAGGCAGCGTCTCTCGGGCGGTTGTCGGGCAGAGCCCTTGCTCGGTGATGGTCGTGCCGATCGAGCCACATCACAAGGATAAGATGCACATCATAGTTTGATCGCTTTTGGGCCTAGCCAATGCAGCCGTTCAAAAAAAGAAAACCGGTATTTTGGCTCTATTTGCTCTTCATGATCTTGTCTTTGACGGTTTGCACGCAGGTCTTCGGAGAAGGGCAGGCACAGAGCAAACCTGGCCAAAAGCTGCTTCGCCATTTTCAGCAAACCGGATACGACTTCGGCTGGTCGCACGCAGCAGTTGAGGATGCCAAAGACGACAGCAAAGTCATCTATCGCAGCATCACCGACGTAAGAGTCCAGGGCGACCAGGTTGAGATTGACTATGCATGGCATGACGGCCATTTGAGCGGAAAACTGACTGGCACCACATACAGTGGCACATGGAAGCAAGACAACGGTCAGGGAAATTTCCAGCTGATTTTCGAGGATGGTTGCAACGAAGCTCGAGGCTGGTGGAATGACAATTTCAATTCCGCTCACAGACTGGCCTTAATCAAGTCTTCAGAAGGAGGACTGAGGCAACTGCATTTTCAACCAGGGGCAGGCGAGCAGAGAGTCCCTACCGGTCAAACAATTGCGCCGGCAGGCCGGACTGTGGCGTTTGCAGGACGCCCGCTCGACATGATCATTTCTCAGGATGGTCGAACGCTTTTTATAAAGGCTGTCAACCAGCTGCTCGTGCTCGATGCAGAAAGCCTGCAGCCGGTGCAAATCATGCCCTATCCGAGCGGTGAGTCGGCATCGATGCACGGTTTGACTATTGATTCCTCCGGTGAGACTCTCTATATATCCACCTCCGGCAAGCATCTGCTGGAAGCTCGCCGCGATAAGCCCGGCGGACGATGGCGTTGGGGGCGTCAAATGGCTCTGGCGGACAAAAATTGCAATCCTTGCGGAGTGGCTTTAGCTGAGCGTTTGCATATGGTCTGTGCCTGTCTTTCGATGCGCAACTCTCTGGCTTTAATCGATCTCGATAGCGGAAATTTGATTGCCGAGATTCCTGCTGCTGTTTGTCCGATCTCGGTGGAAATCAGTAAGGATGGACAAACGGCATATGTAGCCAATTTCGGAGGGCGTCATCCGCACCTGAATGAAAGGAGCGAACTCTCGGTTGGCACGCCGGTTCTTGTCGATTCTCGCTCGATTGCCAGCAGCGGCACGATCAGCATCATCGACTTGAAGGCGCGCAAGAGCGTTTCCACAGTGCCTGTCGGGCTGCACCCCGGCGATTTGAAGTTGTCGCCTGACGGCTCGCGTTTGTTCGTGGCAAATGCCAATTCCGATTCCGTATCGGTGCTTGATCTCAAAGCTCAATCAGTTGAATTGCGGGAAACAATCGCAGTGAAACCGGATGCATACATACCTTTCGGCAGTATACACAATGCACTAGCACTCAGTGTCGACGGTAAATTCTTGTTCGTAGCCAATGCCGGCAATAATGCTCTGGCGGTCATAGAATTTGGCGAAGGCAAGGGAAGATTGAAGGGCTTCATTCCCTGCGGCTGGTTCCCGGGCGCTCTGTGCACGGACGGCGTCAACCTCTTCGTCGCAAACGTCAAAGGCGAGCCCTCTCGCCTCAACACGCCTGGCTCAAAATCCTGGAACAGCATAGCGAATCGAGGCACGATCAACAAAGTGCGCATTCCTTCCTCTGAGCAGTTGGCGAAATTTACAGAGCAGGTGAAAAGATATGGAAACATTGCCGCGATGCAAGCGCTCGAGAGTTCATCATCGCCGGCCAGACAAAATAGCGCGCCTGCCTTAGCTCCCGTTCCCCGGCATCCTGGCGAACCGTCCAGCATTAAGCACGTCGTTTACGTCATCAAAGAAAACCGCACATACGATCAGCTGTTTGGTGATTTGCCACGGGGAAATAACGACCCCAGTCTCTGCACATACGGGCGAATGGTTACACCTAATCATCATGCGCTCGCCGAGGCGTATGTGCTCCTCGACAATTACTACTGCAATGGTGTTGTTTCAGCAGACGGTCATCAATGGGCGACGCAGGGAGTAACGACAGATTATCAGGAGAAGAGTTTTGCCGGCGGCCATCCCAGAGGTTTCGACTTCGGAACCGATGCGCTCTGCTATGCCGCCTGCAACTTCCTCTGGGACGGCGCCGCCAAGAGCGGCTTGTCTTTCCGCAACTACGGCGAGTTCGATCTGGCCAAGATAACGCCTGGAAACGTTACATGGTTTGATGTCTTTGAAGATTCAAAAAAGCCAAATCGAACGATCAATTTTCATTCCAAATATCAATTGGCCGTTTTGCGAAAAAATTCTTGCCCGACTTACCCGGGTTGGAATTTGGCGATACCGGATGTGGTGCGACTGCAGGGCTTCCTGAGCGAACTGAAGGAGTATGAGCGTGCCGGCGAGTGGCCGAATCTCATAATCGTTTATCTCCCTCAAGACCACACCGCCGGTGTTTCGGCGCGCTGTCCCACACCGCGAGCCCATGTGGCTGACAATGATCTGGCTCTTGGTCAGCTGGTTGATGCCGTTTCCCACAGCAAATTCTGGAAGGAAACGGTCATCTTCATCAACGAAGACGATCCTCAAGACGGTTGGGATCATGTTGATGGACATCGCTCGATTTGTCTGATCGCCAGCCCCTACGCCAAGCGGCATGCACTGATCAGCAAGTTCTACAATCAACTTTCGGTCTTGCATACCATTGAGCGCATTTTGGGCATCACGAGCACGAGCCAGCTGGTGGCTCAAGCGCCGCTCATGGATGATTGCTTTGTCCAGGAACCGGATCTGAGACCATATGAATGCCAGCCCAACCGGATCCCTCTAGATGAGCGCAACAAGTCGGCGAAATCGATGGATGCAAAAGAGCGTAAGTTGTTGGCGTTGAACAGACGACTCGATTTTTCTCGACCGGATCGCATCGATGAGGAGGTATTCAATAAGATTCTCTGGCACGCCAGCATGGGTGCGCACAAACGCTATCCTGCCGAGTTGGCTGGAGCCCACGGAAAAGGCCTGCCGTCCTTGAAGCTGCGCTTTAGCGATCGCTGTCAGTGATCATTGCAAAAGATGCCAACGGGTTTTAAACCAGACCACGCCTCATTGCACTGACAGCCGCTTGCGTACGATCATCTACTGCTAATTTGTTCAAGATATTGCGCACGTGCGTTTTAGCCGTAGCGAGCGAAATGATCAGCTTGTCGGCGATCTCCTGATTTGACAAACCGTCGACGAGCAGTTGCAGCACTTCCAATTCTCGCGGCGAAAGCGGATCTGGTAGTGGTGGCATATTCGCACCACGCTGTTGGCTGCCGGTGGACTCTTCTTTCTTTTGCTCTGTTCTTTGGGTAATGGCATCGCGACGCTCGTACATGTTCATGACTCGATTGGCAATCGTCGAATCCAGCCAGATGTCGCCGGAATTGACGGCGCGAATGGCGGTGTAGAGGCGCTCGGGTTCGACATCCTTCAGGCAGTATCCGCATGCGCCCGCTGACAATGAGGCCATGATGTCGCGTTCGTTATCATGCGACGTCAGCATAATCGTATTTATGTCCTGGTATTGCTCGCGAATCTTTTGCACTGCCTCGATGCCGTCCATGATCGGCATGCCTACATCCATCAACACAACATCAGGGTCTAGCTCGCCTACTTTTCTGACGGCTTCTTCGCCGTTCTCAGCTTCGCCGATTATCTTGATGTCAGGGGTTCTCTCTAAGACAGTTTTCAAGCCAATGCGCGTCAGTTGATGATCCTCGACCAGCAGCACTCGAATTATTTGTCCCGGGTTTTCTGAATTCTCGCTCATATTCCTGATTAAGCTCCATGCGGACTCTTGAAGCGAATCACTTGTTAAGGAGGCCGCTCTAATTGTGGCACCAAAAGGCATTCAGTTCAACTTATGTTAGAGTACATGATTATACTTTCCCCCGGGCAACCGCCTGACTCGCGCATGGAAATCGGCGATGGTAGAGCAGAGAAACAACGACAATATTCACTCAACGATCGCGGCAATCACACCTGATTTAGAGGTGAAAATGTCCGATGAAGAAATCGCCCGACGCAAGGAATGGCTCGAGCTTGATAAGGTCGATGAGGAGAATATCAGAGCTCTCGACGAAATCCTATCGGCCAACATCGATGACTTGATGGATTATCTCTACAATCACTTTTTGTCATATGACGATACCAGGTCATTTTTTCCCGATGAGGAGACGCTCAGGCGCGCCCGGGCCGGACAGCGCCAGTACTTCCTCAGCCTCACCTGCGGAAAGTACGATCAGGAGTACGTCTCTCACCGGACCAGAGTCGGCGCCACGCATTATCGCATCGGTCTTGATACGCGCTGGTATCTCGGCGCTTACTACCGGGCTCTCTCGTTCCTTCGCAAAGTCGTCAGCGAAGAGATGGAAAACGATCCGCACCGCTCGCATGAGATGCTCAGCTCCCTGATCAAACTGGTTTTCTTCGACATGGGGCTGGCCATCGACACTTACAACTCTATGAAAATGCAAGCTTTACGCGAGCACAAGGACATCATCAGTCAGCTCGACACGGAGCGCAAAGTTACAAAAGGTATCCTCGAAAACGCCCCAATCGGCATTGTCAGGCTATCTTCTGACTTCGTCTGCCTGGAGGCGAACTCTGAATTCGTCGAAATGGTCGGCAAAGAATCGCTCGAGGATTTGGTCGGGCAATCTATCTTCCAGATTTGCCCGGCTCTGCCTAGAGATGAATTCTCGGCAGCGGCGACCTCGGGCACATCCAGGCGAGTTGCGGCCGAGAGGTTACAGCTGAAGGAATCGGACATCGACTCTTATTTCGACTGGGCGCTCTGGCCGGTGAAGGAAAAGGATGCAAGCACCAGTGGACTTGTCGCCACTTTCTCGCATGTCAGTGATTCCGTCAAACTGCAACAGCAGCGCGAGGATTTCGTCGCCACTCTTACTCATGATTTGAAAACGCCGATTCTCGCCGCTAACAGAGCGCTCAAGCTCTTGATGGAAGGTGACTTTGGTCCGATTCAAGACTCTCAGAAGACGATCATCGAAACCATCTTGCAGAGCAATGATGCCATGTATCAGATGGTTCTCACATTGCTCGACGTATATAAATACGATAGCGGTGTCAAGCAACTGAATATAGTACCAGAGGATCTGGTGGGCAAAACGGAGCATTTCGTCGGTGAGTTCACTAAACTGGCTGAGCAGAAGCAAATTCAGCTGTCTTTTAAGGCACCTGCCAAGACCGTGCCGGTGTTGTGTGATTATGGTGAGGTGCGAAGAGTAGTTCAGAACTTGATCGATAACTCATTGAAGTACACCGCCCGTGGTGGCAAAATCGAAGTGATTATCGATCAGAGCGATGAAACGACTCTGGTAACAGTAAAGGATACAGGCAAAGGTATATCCGAGGAAGATCTGCCAAAATTGTTCCAGCGCTTCTGGCAAGCTGCCTCGGGCGGAAGATATTATGCCAGTACCGGACTGGGGCTTTACTTGTGCCGGCAGATCGTCGAGTCTCACGAGGGAAAAATTTGGTGCGAGAGCAAACCCGGCGTTGGCAGCAGTTTCTTCTTTACCCTGCCAAATGTCGAGCTTGAGTAGATTTGACTCCTAAGCAAAACCGGAGCGCTTCTGGCGATGATGAAGGGGAAGCAAGACCCTGAATGTGGTACCACGTCCAAGTTCGCTTTCAACATGCACCTGGCCGCCGTGCCGATCCACTGCTGCTTTGACAATTGACAAACCAAGCCCGGAACCACCGACATCTCGCGATCGAGATTTGTCTACGCGGTAGAAGCGATCGAAGATCATATCGATGCTTTCTGCCGGGATTCCTATGCCGGTGTCCGTGACTGTTATCAAAACGGAATGGTCGCGTTGCTCCGCTGAGATGCTTACCTTGCCATTCTCCTCGGAATACTTGATGGCGTTCTCGACCAGATTGCTCATGATCTCGAGAATGGACTCAGCATGAGCTGTCATTTTTACCTCGGGAAATTTTTCCAGATTCAGATCTATGTTCCGTTCCATGGCGACTGGAAGCAGATTCGAAACTACCGTCTCAGCCATCTCCTTAAGGTCACAGGTAACCCGCAGCAATTCCGCCTCCGGATCCTCGATACGTGCCAGAGTGACCAGGTCCTTGGCGAGGTGCCGCATGCGCTCACTGGCTCGCTCCATCATGTTCATTACATCAGTAGACATCTCGCCGAGCTTGTCGGGATCGCGTATGGTCTCAAGACAGGCTTCAATCGTGGCGACCGGAGTGTTCAATTCATGCCCCGCATCGGCAACGAAACGTCTTAAGAGGAGCATGGTTCGCTCAATCGGTCGCACTGCCTGGCCGGAGAACAGATAAGCGCATCCGCCGACACCACCAGCGACGAATGGCGCTATTGCCAGCACTGCCAGGGCGAATTGTTTGATGGCGTCGTCTTGAGGCTTGGTCGAGACCTGAAGTTGCAGATATCCGTAAAGCACGCCCTTTGACTCGATGCGGCTGAATTTCGAGCGCACTACTTCCTTTTTCGCGCCCTCGACAATCTTGAGCGATCCATCCTCAAGGCGCCGGACTCCCTCCGGTCCATATTCTTCGATCAACTTTTTGTGCTCGTCCCATAATTGGACCGTAGCCAGAAGTGATGTCGGTCGCACCTGAGCCGTGCTCGACCAGTACTGCAAACTGGGATTCTCGCCGCTGATTTGCACCGAAGGGCGGATTTCGGCGATCAAGTCCTCCAGGCTCATATCGACCGAGCGCGTGAGCATCGCCTTGAAGACAAACAGAGATGCGACACCACCGGCGGAGTAGAGCAACATAACAGTGCATACGAACCAAAGCGCGAGCTTCAGCCGTATTTTATTCACTATTGTCACTCTTAAGTTTGTATCCAACTCCATAGACCGTCTCGATGATTGAAGGTTGCCCTGGAGAGTCAAGCTTTTTCCTCAGTCTTGTTATGTGCCCGCGGACGCTGTCATTGTGCGCCGATGTGTCTGATTCCCAGACGTTTTCCAACAGCTCTTCCGAGCTGAAAACTCGCTGTGGGTGTCTGACAAAAAACTCGAGAAGGCGAAACTCTTTTGGTAGGAGGTGAACTTCCTGCCCTCCCTTAACGACCCTGTGCTGGTCCGAGTCAATCATGATATCGCCAATCTGAAAAATATGCGAGTCGGCGACGATGCCGCGTCTCAAAAGCGCCTTGACTCTGAACTCCAGTTCTTTGAGATGGAATGGTTTGGTGAGATAGTCATCAGCACCGGCTGAAAAGCCGATTTCCTTGTCGGCCAGGGAAGACTTGGCGGTGAGCATGAGAATAGGCGTGGTTCCGCGCATTTGCCGGAACTGATTGCAAACATCGATGCCTGACATACCGGGCAGCATTACATCGAGGACGATCACATCGTATTTCGCTACCTTCAGCCTGTGCAGAGCGGTAGCGCCGTCATGCACGACCTCGACGAGATGGTGCTCTCGAGAAAGCCAATTGTTTATCAGCGCCGCTAAGTCAAGTTCATCCTCAACAACTAAAACCTTGGCCATGGCATGAGCTCCGGCGGATCGACAAGTTATAAGGTTAGCACAATGGATCAAGCCGTTCCATCGCGATAATCCTTTGGACTGAGCACCGTGCCGCCAATTATCGCCATTAGGGCTGATGCTATCGCGCGCCGAATAGAAGATTATATGAACATCAGGGTAATGACGCAATTTTCTGAGCCAGGGGAGACTCACCCGTGTACGAAGAAAGCCGTAATAACAATTCAGATAGCGGCGTCGATATACTGATCGGTGCCGGTGAGAAAGCGGCGGAGCGCGGCGATTATGCCCAGGCGGAACGGCTGTTGAAGACGGGGTTATTCAGGCTGCAACTGCAAAGCCAGACGACCACGAGCAAGATGAGAGCCGTAATCGAGCGGCTCATCAGGCTAAACGAGCAGAACGGCAATACAGAGGAAGTCGCCTCATTGAAGGAACTGCTGGCTGAAGTCGGAGTGCAGAGTGGCCCCAAGAGGAGTAATGTCACAGACGTCGCCCGCCAGCAAAGGAAGCGAAACCGCAAAAGCTAAGTTTTCAAACTCGAGGGAATAAGAGGGGCAAAACGATCGTCAGATCGTTTTGCTCTTTCTGCATTTCAAGTAATGGATCCTCTCTCGAGCAGTTTGCCAAGAAAGAGTTAGCGGCTCTGAACCTGGGAGCTCGGAGCCGCAACTCTCTCTCTATCGCACTGCATCTCAATTATGAGTGAGGCGACCTTATCTTAATGAGGCGGATTTCTTCTTTGATTTTTTGCTTTCGAGGTTTAAGTCGACATGTTCCTCTGGCCACATCATTATCGATGGCAGGCTGAGATGGCGAACGAACAAGTCCGGCGAGGTATCAAATACGGTGACGCGATTCCCCCCGCTCGAGCGAGTCGGGATAACCATCAGCGTATCGGGATCGGGCTTCCAATCAAGCTCTATTTCTTGTTGGAAGATACTGGCACGCTTCTCCACGGCGACACCGCTCAATTCGGCAATCTCGATCTGAATATCTTTCAGTTCCGGATGCGCCGCACGTATGTCCTTGTACATTGAATCGGCCGGCTGCTCATGCGTGCCTGTTGTGAGCACCACGAGCTGCACCGGTAATTCAAGAAACCTGGCCAGCCGCACAGCTGCGGCAATGAATTCGAAATTGAGGTGATCGGCGGAGACGAGCACCGACATGTTCGACCAGCCGGCCAGCGCACCCTGCACGATAATCAAAGGTTTTACGCACTCATGCGCCAGGGCTTCGGCTACCGCGAAGCGCACTATGTGGCGATGCTGATCTTTCTTAGCGGAATTTCTTGGCTCATGACCGATGATCACGAGGTCATTGTCGCGGGCGCTGTCGCATACGGATTTTACCGGGTCTCCCTCCAGCATGAACACATCTGTGGGAACTGCCTGCCCCTCAGCCACAGCGGTGAATTTTTCGCTGAGCGCGTTACCGATATTCCTGTGACTGTTGCAGAGAGTCTCGTAGGCGAGCACATATACGCCGCTGCCTATATAGCCCGGCTTTTCATTCCTCAGCATGTCCCATGCCGAGCGGGTATCAACCACGTGCAGGGCATGAACCCTGCCCTCGCAACGCTTAGCCAGAGCCCATGCAACCTCAGCAGCGTACTTGGATTGCTCTGATCCGGTTAGTCCCAAAAGTATGGATAGTTGTTGCATCGAATAATCCTCCGGCTTTCAACAATCCATCTTGAAGCACGGATGGGTTCTTCGCATCAATCTCTTGGACGATCTTGGCTCTACTTTATGGTCATCAAAAAGTTGGTCAAGTCTTGCACATCCTTCTCAGAAAGATCTAATGGCGGCATAACAGTGCCACGGGCGCCATATTCGGTGTCATCTTGCAGGGAGAGCAGTTCGGCATTTCTCATCTGTTTCTCGATATCCCGCCGCGGTAGTCGACTTGAGATGCCATCAAACTTGAGA
Organism: Pseudomonadota bacterium; assembly: GCA_021324135.1. Taxonomy (GTDB): domain Bacteria; phylum Cyanobacteriota; class Vampirovibrionia; order Obscuribacterales; family Obscuribacteraceae; genus JAJPJO01. The sequence continues at coordinate 3,183 of JAJPJO010000433.1, read as the reverse complement.
GCAAATTTGCCGCCAATGTTGCCGATGGAATGGCATGCCAAGCAGCCCTTGCTCGATAGAAGCTCTCGCCCGTGCTTGACCGACCTGGCGAGTTGCTCGGCGCTTTCTTTGCCTTGTCTAAAGGTGGCAGCATCGGATGGATGTTCGACGCCCTTCTTCTTCTCTGCATGTCCAATGACCAGAAAGCCGCGCTTCGGTTCCGGTAATGTCAGCAAGTACTTTGCCACAAGCTTGGCTTCCGGTGCCGATATACGCAAGTGCGGCATCAATTCGGACTGCCCATACATTTGCGAGAATTTTTCCTCCTCAGAGGGATCATTGGTTATTCGTGCCAAGATGAAGCTTTCAGAGCGCCTGGCGCCGATACCGTCCAGAGGTGGTGCCAGGCATCCGCCGCTCTTGCCTGTGGTATGACATGTGGTGCAGCGATGCTTTTCGAAAACAGCTCGCCCGCGCTTCGATTCATCTGAGCTCTGGACCGGCTTGAATGGAGCCGGCTCGACAACCTTTCCGTCTTTAGGAATCGCCCATGTGTCCGGCGTCAAGCAAACCATTGAAAAAAAGAGGGCACCGGAGGCCGCGGCAAACAGAGCAAGTGATGATTTGTTTGTAGCCAAGGTTCTGGTATCCAAGATTAAACTGGTAAGCCTCTAGATTGTATCCGATTGGCTGGTTAGAATCTAAGTGATTTAATCACAAATGCAGCGATGGAAGAAAAGAAAGCGACAAACGGTAAGACTCGATTTGATGATCGTGCTGCAAAGATGCGGCAATCGCGCTCTGTCTTTATTCAAGTCCTGGGATTGAACACGTTAGTGGCGCTTGCCAAGCTTATCTGCGGTTTTTTGTCGAATACACTAAGTATGGTGGCAGACGGATTTCATTCCTTGCTTGATGCGGCATCGAATGTAATTGGCGTGGTGGGACTTTCGGTTGCGGTTCAACCGCCGGATCACGATCACCCCTATGGTCATACGAAATTCGAAGCGGTCGCAGCAGTAGCGATTTCATTCATGATGTTTCTGGCTTGTTTGAATGTTTTATCAGGCGTATTCGACCGAATCATCCTGGGAAGCGACAAGCATCCCAGCGTCAGCTGGATATCATACATAGTAATGGTGGCAAGCGCTGCCGTGAATGTGGCCGTCACAGCCTACGAGCGCCGCAAGGCAAAAGCCCTGCAATCGCGATTGTTATTGGCCGATTCGGAACATTCGCTTTCGGATCTATATGTTTCCTTGAGTGTGGTGATTGCACTTATGGCCGCCCAATTCCAAGTTTATATTGTCGATGTGATCGCCTCATTGATCATCGTTGCAGCCATCTTCTATGCCGGCATCGGAATCATTCGCACCCATCTCGGCAGTCTCGTGGACGCGGCCGTTTTGAACCCGGCTGAAATCGAGCGGCTCGTCATGCAGGTACCAGGTGTTTTGAGCTGTCATAAAATTCGCAGCCGGGGCATGGTCGATCACATATTCGTCGATCTCAGAGTGCATGTCGCGCCTGATTTGACCGTCGCGGAGGGACATGTTATCGCCTCTGCGGTTGAAACAAAATTGAAGGAGTATCAGGATGCCGTAATTGAGGCGGTCGTGCATGTTGAGGAAGAGGGACACGAGGAGCACGAAGAGGGCTGAAACCCGACCTGATGTTGTATGCTGCGGCTTTCTGGGAACATTATTCTTATCATGAAAGCCAGCTCGCTTCGTGGGAATGAGCCAGAATGTCATACCGGAAATATGCAGGACATGCCGCAAGCCAAAAAGCGACGCGGCCGTATCGTCGATTACTCAATGGATCGCCTTTTGTCAGTGCGACGTCATAAAATTTGCCGACGACGACTCATCGAAAAATAGAGCAAGGTGCAAGAATTGCCGAAAGTATATCAGGCAGCATCAAGCCGGTTCGATGACGCAATGGATCTTTTCCACCAATGACTGTTTGTGCAAAATGCCTTTCACTGCCAACTCAGGAGAGGAAAAAAGCTCTGAGCGAACAAACCAAATTGCGGCTTTCAACTTCGATGATCCCTTTGAGGGTGAGGAGATATTTGTCGAGTCAGACAGCTTTCCTTTAGACCGCTACAGAGCGGTGCGACTTTTGGGCAAAGGCACGCTCGGCGAGGTCTTTCTTGGTATCGATCGAACATTGCGCAAACCTGTAGCAATTAAATGCCTGCTCAATGTTACCAACCAAAGAGCGATCTCATTTCAAAACGAGGCAAAGATTGCCAATAAGCTGCACCATCCATGCCTGATTGATGTCCTCGATTTTGGTATCACTTCTGGTGGCAGACCTTTTATGGTCATGGAATACTTCGACGGCATCAGTCTGGAGCAACTCTTCTTGGAGGCCCGTGCGATCAGTGAAGAGGTGGTGCTCTGTTTATTCACAAACATTTGCGATGGCCTGGGCTACATGCACGATCATGGTGTTTTTCATCGTGACTTGAAGCCTTCCAACGTACTTGTTTCCATCTCCGACACAATGAGCATAGCCGTTAAAATAATCGATTTTGGTCTGGCAAAAACCACCCAAGACCTGCAGTGGAAAACGACGGTGCAGGGAAAAACGATTGTCGGCACGCCTGCTTATATGAGTCCTGATCAGGCTCTGGGACAGGCTTTCAGTGCAGCGTCAGAGGTGTATTCACTGGGCTGCATGTTGTTCGAGTCACTTTGCGGCAGACCGCCATTTGAGGGAGAGACGGCTCTTGAGACCATAAATCAGCATGTATCTCGAGAAATTCCTAAGGTATCGGATATAGTACCAAATGTTTCGGCTGATCTTTGTTTGATCATCGACAAGTGCCTGCAGAAATCAAATGCACAACGTTACCAGAGCGTAGCCGAACTCAGAGAAAGTCTTCAATCTTGCCAGAACCGGGATAAGGTGCAGGCGCTTGCAGTCGGCCCCGGAACTGAGGCGAGCCGACGTGGTAAGACGGCGGCGCTGGTGGTTGCTTTAGGAATAATATTTGCAGCTGGCATTTTAAGCGCCTCAGTGTTCACTCATAGCCAGCCGCCAACTAAAGCAGTGCACCATAGGAATCCTGAAAGCAAAAGCAACATTCCTGTCGTTTCACCGCTTCTAGATGAAACGATGGCAGAGCGTCCGCTCTTTGCCTGGCGCGAAGATGAGTTTGACGGCGATCTCTGGTATACAAGCCAAACTTGCAGC
>JAJPJO010000376.1 GCA_021324135.1 Pseudomonadota bacterium | reverse complement strand
GGGTCATTGCGCAATCCTTTGAAAACCTTTGCGCGGATCTGGCAATCAAACGTTACTTTAGCGATTGCTTCTGCACGGACTTTTTACCGGACTTTTTGCCGGACTTTTTTGAGGGTGTTCAGCGAACGTAATGGCTGCTAATATTGACATTATGGGAAAAAAGAAACCGGACAACAAAGCGGACTTTTTGCCGGACATCGATCGGGGTGAGCCGATAGCTCTACTTGAACCTTTAGTACTTGGACAGGAAGCTCCTACAAGACCTGAACTCCAAGATATGGCCTTGGAGATAGCAGTTAAATCAGCCGCTCTCAAAAGCTCAATCCCAAGCGCTATCGTTGGTGCGCTTGCTGAACTTGTTCGAGTGATGAATTGTTATTACAGCAATCTGATTGAGGGGCACGATACTCATCCCTATGACATTGAGCGGGCTCAAAAGAAGGATTACAGCAACGATCCGAAAAAACGCAATTTGCAGCTCGAAGCCGAAGCACACATCGCGGTTCAAAAATGGATTGATGAGTCGGCCGGTTTGGACGTCTGTGACCCACTCGTGATTCGCGAAATCCATCAGCGATTCTGCGAACTGTTGCCTGAAGCTTTACTCGTCGTTGAAGATCCCAAATCAGGTGAAACTGTCCAAGTAATCCCAGGTGAGTTTCGCCGGCGCGATGTCATTGTCGGTCGACATGTGCCGGTGAGCGGTGGTGCCATTCCCAGATTTATGGAGCGCTTCCATAATGCCTATTCGGGTCTTAATCGCATTGAGCGAATCATCGCGACTCCGGCGGCTCATCACCGGCTGCTATTCATCCATCCTTTTCTAGATGGGAATGGCCGTGTAGCTCGCCTGATGTCTTATGGCCAGTTACTCACAGCTGCTGATACTGCCGGAATTTGGTCTATCGCGAGAGGCCTCGCTCGGAACGTAGATCAATACAAGCAACAACTTGCCAACTGTGACCAACAGCGATGGAATGATCTTGACGGACGAGGTAACTTGAGTCAACGTGCGCTTTTGGACTTCACGCAGTTCTTCTTGAGGATTTGCATCGATCAGATCGAATATATGCAGCGGGTCATCGAGCCATCTGGACTGCATAAAAGGGTTCTCGATTGGGCTGACGCGGAACGAGCAAAAGGCGAACTATTGCCTGGTGCGCCGAAGTTACTCGAAGCGGTCCTATACAGGGGGCGAATTCCGCGGTCGGAGATTCCCGGATTGCTTGGCGTTGTTGATCGACAGTCGCGCAGAGTGGTCTCGGCGCTCTTAGAAAAAGGCGTACTCTTTTCTAGTGGTGATCGGGAGCCGGTTTGCCTGTCGTTTCCGGTTAAGGCGGCATCGAGCTGGTTTCCTGGGCTCTTTCCGCCTAAGTAATCTGATGATCTTCATAGTGAGGCACCTTCAGTGGTGCCAACTTTATGCGGCACGGAATTGCAAGATCCGGGTAATTCCCGTTGAATGCACAAGACTTTATCGGCAGAATCAAGGTTCATTACTAACATCAGAAACTGGTGATCGCGAATGGCGCGCACACATACGATCACGATGGATAGATCACGGTCTTTCAACAAGCCGATTCTCTCAATAGCGTCGGCGATTGTTACGTTGCTCATGCTGCCATCGACATGCATCGCTCAATGTTTCGGACTTAGCACCGTCGACAGAGATCCATATGAAACAACTCCGCGCATGGTTGTTCCCAAGAGTCAATTTTCAAAACTGAGAACAGATGTCCTGCGCTCGCTCATCAACAAAGTAAGTCAAACTAGACATCCAGATGGTGGCAAAAGAGTGGTGGTGCCGGAGCGAAGATTCTTCGTGCTTGAGCAAACGGCAACATATTTCAAGGAACCAAGAATATCCATTGAGGACGCCGCAAACGCATATATTGATGATGGCTACGAAGTAACGCGCCGAGGTTCCGAACTCATAATCCAGGGTCGGTCGCCTGGACCAAAATATCACGTCCAGCTCGTGCGGGGCGCCTCAATCAAAGCGCAGTCTGAATCATTTCAGAAGGGTTCGTCACTCGAGCTTGCAAGAGGATGCGACGCGCGTTTTGAACTTACCTTTGATGATCTCAATTATTCGCTTTATAGAGACATGCACAATGTTATTGATCTCCAGGAGGTTTTAGTCGATTTGACGCTGGGCGCTTCATTGCGTAGCTGGAACGGCTTGGGAGGCTGCAGATACTCAAAGGATGGCAAGACAGCCTTGTCGCCGCCTAGTCATGTGGAGGCAGACGATTTTTATAAAACACACAAGCATGTTTATTTCAACGAGTTCAACAGCAGTGATTTTCACGTAACTCGACCCACTAAACATGCGAGGAAGTCTCTGGCTCAAATTCATTGCGAAGAACCATTGCCCATTGCGCAAGTGCAAGCTGCCATGCAACAAATGGGATGCGCTACAGCGTTTGCAGTTTGGAGCGTTTCATGTGGAGACAGCGTACCTCCGTTCATTTCCTACGAGCGCGGCTCGACGCGCGATCTGATCGGTTTTCCAAATGCAAAAGCTGCGTACACATGGATAGATAAAAACAAACAGATCCCTTCCATGACGATTGTTTATGACAGCAAGGTCCTGTTCGATTGCCGGGTGAACGATGCAATCATGGTCGAAACCTACGGTCTCACTTTAAAACATCCCTGGTCTGTCAAACTGGCTATTCCGTATGAACCCGTTAAGTCCGCCCGCGGCTTCACCGTGAGAATGCCGCACATTCTTGGATATTCCGGCATGAGCCGTGCAGAACTGATGAGGATTCTGAAAGACTTCTGGACTGGCGTCGACGCATACCAGCCGGGAACACAAGTTTGGAACTCGCACGAAAAGGATTGGCTCTGATCGCATCCCGCCAGGCGCCACCGAACTTGGTTCATTGTTTGGTGCTTTGCTTCGATGCCTACCTAAATGCTTCATCAATCAAAGGATCGACGCCGGTGCGTTCAAGAGGTCCTAATCCGCCGAGCATCTTGTCTCGGTCATATTCAGCGAGCACTCTTCTTAATTTGACATACAGCGGATCCTCGATCATGCGATGAAATTCTGGTTCTCTAGCTAACTTCTCGTAATTAGGCTCTTCAAACAG
>JAJPJO010000442.1 GCA_021324135.1 Pseudomonadota bacterium | reverse complement strand
TGATCATCAAGGAGAAAAAAGCTGAGTCTCGGCAGAAAAATTGTCTGGGTCCTGACCGCCATCGCTTTACTCGGTCTTGCCGGCGTTTACCTGACGAGCTGGTATATCGCGCTGCGCGCACCGCTCTCGGTAGAGTACGAAGGACCTTGCCTGTGGGCGGCAGTCAATCTCGCCCATGGAGCGAATATATACAGCGCCGAACGCCTCGTCTCGCCGCCCTGGCAAGCGACGATCTATACGCCGCTTTTCTTTTTGCTGGCCAGCCCGTTTCAACTCCTCGGCTCATACAATTACTGGGGCTTGCGCCTGATCAGCTTTGTCGCATTCGCGCTCAGCATGTACTACGCCTACAGGCTATTCTTGCTCTATTGCCAGGATCGATTGGCAATCACAATCGCGCTGCTCAGCTATGCAAGCTACGTCGCTACCTGGGCGTGGTCCTGGAAAGGCCGCGTCGATATGCTGTCGGTCGCCCTGACGATTGGTTGCCTGTACGCACTGGAGGTTGCCGTTCGCTCCAGCTCCGAGATAACGGCTGATCGGGAAGCAGCCGGAGTGAGCAAAGCCGGCGCTTTTAAGCGGCTGGCGCCGTACTCGCTGTCCATCGCCCTCCTGGTCGCGGCGGTCTATAGCAAACAGAGTTGTTTAGTGATACTGCCTGTGGTGTGCATCTTCTTGCTGGCCCGCCGCCGTTACATCGATGCAATTTATTATGGCGTTGTCTGCACGATTGCCTGCCTGATCATTGCCCTTGCCTTGCAAGCCATCACCGGCGGCGGTTTCATGCTTCATATGGATGTGGCGAAGAAGACCCAGGGCACTGCCAATTTACTCAAGCATTTGGAACTATTCGGCGTCGACTGGCTGAAGATCTGGTTCGTGCCGGTTCTGGCCGTCTTCTGGGGTCTGTCGAAAAACAGGCAAGGGAAATCGCTCGCCCATCTCTTGCTTCCTTTGCTCTTAGCGGCAGTCGGCGCCGCATCAATCATATTCACGATCGGCACGAAATACGCAAACATCAACCATGCCATTCCCTTCTTCTTCGCCTTATCCTGGCTGCTGGCAATCTTTCTGGAAGCGCGCCCTTGCCTCGGCGGACTTCTATTCATTCTTCTCTCCGGCTTGAGCACCTACATCATCAGCACCTGCCTGCCGCAGAAATTCTACGTCCTTGAAAAGATGGACAAGACGCTTGAGCAGCTGCACGACTTGAAAGTTCGAGGAAAAACGATTTTCGTCGAGGACCCCTCACTCGGTATTGCCAGTGGTGCAACGCCGCTCTTTGTCGACGTGGCTACGTTCATCATGGTCTGGGAAAACGAGCATCAAACAAAGCAGTTGAGCGAAATCGAAGCGGCAATCCAGAAGCGAGAGTATCCGGTCGTGATTATCAATGAAAATGACAGCCTGGAGCATCAACCGTTTTACTACTGGAACGATGCGTTCATGAGGCAGCTGAACGAGAATTATGAGAAGGGCAGCCCGGTGGCTGCAAACGGCGAGGTGCAAATCATGTACATCCCGCGCTCGAGCGTTCATCCAAAAGAAAGCTTCATAGCGCCTTCTAAGTCTTCTTCTCAACCAGGTAAGTGAGAATGGTTTCGCGAAGGTACGGCTCTCGGAATTTCCAGATGAAGCCGTCGAGCAAGTAGTGCACCATGCCCAAGCCAAGAAACACGGAGCTCCAGATGTTCAAATAAGGTTTTTCAGGCCAGGCGAAATGCGCGAATACAAAGCCACCATATTGAATGATCAAAATCACCGTGCAGAATCCGACGAAAAATGCAATCGGGCGCTTTGTGGGCAAGTCCTGAAGATGCTCCGGCTCGGCATATTTACGCCGCACTAAAACGTAATTCAAGCCGATATACTGCAGCCAGTGCATGAGCGAAGGCAAAATCCAGCAGACCTCGAAATCGCCGATTCGCGGTAAGGCGAAGGGCAGGAAGAAGAGGATTGATGCAATCCAGAACAGGAACGCCGGTACATTGAGATAGGCACCACTGCGCACCTGGGAAAACAAATTGCTCAGATACAAAACGATGCTGGCAGCAGCGGCCACACCAACGATGCAACAAAGAATCAACGAGCCGAGGGCGACGTCGGTTCCGCTCAATGAGAAACGATGGATGGCGACCAGATAGAAAAACAATCCGCTCAGCTGTTGGCTGCGCATCTCGATGTTGCGCGGCACGATCGCTTCGCCCTGTCTGTGGTTGTGATAGAGAAGCAAAATGCCGGCGTTCTGCTGTATAAAATGGGGCAGCGACCAACCCATGTAAACGAGCCAAACGAGCGGGAACCAGATAAAGCCGCCGATTATTGAAAGGGCGAGAACCAGTATCGGCAGGACGATAAATTTGAAGCGCTGCCTGGCCGTGCCGAAGTAGTATTCACGGTTGCGCTTATCGGTGTAGTGGAACCAGGTGGCGCCCTGGTGAATGACGTTGCCGGCGTAGAAGATGACCATCAGCGTAATGGCGCCGGCAAAACCCCACGGACTGGCGAGCACCACCAGATAGATGATCAAAGCCAAAAGGTTCGGTGCCAGAAAATAGAGCAAATCCTCCTGGCAGCTCAGCATCCAGGGATATCTTATTTTTGCCTGCCCGCCCAGGGTTGCCGATTGCATGTTAGTAAGTTCGCTGAGGAAAGCTTTGAATTGAATATACCCAATGCCGAGCATTCAATAGGCTGGCGCGACAGCCAGTGAAGAATTCTTAATCAGCTGAAGATGGCGGCGGTACAATTCTTGTAACCAGGAGCGTTTCTCTTACCACTTGATGGACAGCCGGGCCGACAACTCAACCATTCCTGCATCCCGTGCCGGGCCCTCTAAGCTACCTGGATTGCTTCTGGCTGTGGTGGCGGTTCTCTTTTTCGCCTTCACTCAAGTGATGATTGTCTTCAAGCTAGCCCAGCCTTTGTGCAGAGCCGATTGGTTCGTCGAAGCGAAAACCCACCATGTGATCGACTTTTTTCAGTTCTATCAAGTCTCGGAGCTGGCCAAATCAAATCAGTCGCATCGAGTCTACGACATCGATGTTCAGAAGGAGTGGCACCAAAATCTAATCAAGCCCTTTACCGACGAGAGCCTGGACAAAGTCTTCTACAATCAGCAGCCGCCGTTTTCATACGTTCTGCTTTTGCCGCTCAGTCTCTTGCCCGCCAACTACGCCTATATCGCCTGGTGCCTATTGCAAGTGACTTTCGGACTTACGGCGCTGGTGCTCCTGGCCGGCAAGGGAGCGCTTGGCACAGCAGCGAGGAAACGCGACAAATTCTTGTTTGCGCTCGGCGTTCTGGCGAGCTTTCCGGCATTCGTGTGCATATGGCATGGCAACACGACTTTCTGGCTTGTCGGCTTCTTATCCCTATATACATATTGTGTCTACTCCGGAAAGGACATTCTCGCCGGAGCGATGCTGTCACTGAGCACCTTCAAACCGCAATATCTGCTGGTCATGGCACTGCCTGCCGCGGCAATGAAGAAGTGGAAAGTAATCGCCGCCCTCATCCTGTGCGAAACGATACTGATGCTAGCAGCCATTCCGATCATTGGATTCGAGAACACCGTTTTTTATCCGCAAATCGTCGCGCACGCAGAATCGAGTCCAAAGTTGTATGGTGTAAACGATCAATGGATGGTCAGCATCAGAGGGCTCTTTGCACAATACCTTTCCTCGAAGCAGTCGTTGATGTTTGCGGCGATCGTCATGTTTGCCGGTCTGGTGCCGCTTTTTCTCCTCTGGCGTTTTGTCCTCAAGCGCCTGGAGCAATCAAAGAATCAGGATGAGAAAGAACGGGCCCTGGCGTTTGCCTGGGCAACCACGATCGTCTTCAGCGTTTTCTCCAGCCCGCATGCGCATGTGTTTGATTGGTTGTTGATTTCAATGGCAGCCGCCCTGACGATGAAAACGTTATCGCTGCGAAAGCTCGGCGACATACCTTATGAAGAGCGCTGGTGGTGCGGATTTCTGATTCTCTTCCCATTGCTCGGTTGGCTCGCCAACTATACCCTTACCTACAAAGTGGCGCCGCTCTTTTTCTTTCTTCCTTCATCAGCTTATCTTTTGCTGGTTGCATTTTCGATCGCTCTCAAGGCATGCCGTTCGCTGCAAGATGACAGCTCAAGCGCACCTTCAGATACAGCCAAGAGCGCATCATAATTTGCCCAAATAGCGCCGGAGCAAAAGGTACACGACGATCTGAACTTCGATCTAGCTTCCTTCCTGCCCGGCGCGCGCCACTAAAGATTTGTCCTTGATGGTGATCGGTTGATCGAATTCCTTCTTGAGAGCCTGAACTGATGAGCCGATCACATCAATCATATCTTCATCTATATTACCGACCGTTTTACCAGCAAGAAGAATGTACGAGAGATCGCTTGTTTTGATCGAGGTCAGGCGCGTGCATGTGGCATCGACAGCGGCAAGATCAGTTCCTATACACAAGCAGCCCACATCGATCGGTTCTCCGTCAATCGGTCCGTCGCCTTGCATACAGACCACGGCATCGACGATGGCGAACTTTGGTTGAATGAGGTGGACGAGATCGATGATGCATCTCGGAATACCTTTTATATGGAGCAAGTTTTTGGGCCAACCGTACTTGCGTCCGGGGACGGTGCCGAACAAATTCTTCATCGAGCAAGTGACGCCCACCCAGTGGTGCGTTTTCAGTTTCGGCAGGCTGATGACGGCATCAGCCTCGCGGATGGTTTTCGGCAAGAAGAATTTCTCGATACCACTGAAACCGTGCTGGTTGTCTACCTCGACCAGATCATCGAGATTGAGATCGACAAAACGCACAGCGTTTTCGCGGCAAGCAGCGCCGATGCCCGTCACCTTGAGAAGGTACTCGGTGTCCCGCATATGGCCCGGTCCTTCGGCGACGATGACTTCTTTGGCGCCGCTCTGCTGGGCGAATTTGATCGCCGCTGAGAGAACCCTGGGATTGGTTGTGACCGGCTTGCCGCCCCGGTATTCGACCATGTTAGGTTTTAAAACGACGCGCTGGTTTCTCAAAGACGGCAGTGCCAGTTTCTCGGCGTATTCTTTTATAAGGCTCAATATGTCTTCGTCGTATGAAGGACACGGTATTAGTGCGACTTTCGAGCGCCCTTGAAATTTTCTGGCCGCTTGTTCGGCAGAAACCTGAGGGACGATCGTTTCCGGCTCCACTTTCTTGCAGCCGGCGAGCGTGGCGCTTGCGGCTGCCGCTGAGGCTTTTAGGAAATCGCGTCTCTTCATCACTCAACCCTTTGATCTAAATCTATATACTTCCCTTCGCTGCCACCTTGAGAGGACTTTTGTCCAGAGCGGCTTGCAGTGCGCAAAGCGAAAGACCATTCACCATAAAATTGTCGGAGAAGCTTCCATCTTCCTGCTGTCTGTCCAGCAGAAAGCCAAGCTCAGTTGTGAAACCCTTTTGAAACGCGTGCAGCGCCAAAATCGACCAGGCAAGCGACATTGATGATGAATCATCATTTCTTTGCGAGGTCAGGTACTTGATGCCCGATGGTATGACCGGATGGTCCGGCAGATCCTGGAGCGCCAGAAGCGCCTCAGCCGTAGTCACCCTGTATGGTGGCAGATCCTTACCTAATGATCGATGACTGCCGTGATTCCAACCGCCGTTTAAACAGGAATTGTCGGTTAAAAATTGATTGGCGAATTTGATCACGTCATTGGTGTAATTCATTTTCGGCAAGCCTGGAACCTTGAGAGCAAGCAAGTTGTAGCTGGTCGGCTCTACCCAATGAAAACAATTCGGATCCCACGGCCAACCGCGCGCGTAGTCCAGCGTACTGGTCCCTTTTTTGGTTATCAACCCACCGATCAGCAGGATCAGGCGGGCGGCCGGAGAGTAAAACTCACTGCGGTTGGCGGTGAGGTAGTCGAATGATTTTGTGATGGCTGTATTTATTTGCTCAGGCTTCTCAATCTCACCATGGATCTGTGCAGCACACCGCATCGCCAGTAAAACCGGTCCGCTCACCCAACAGGATGCACCGGTGTTCGGTGCCGTGGGCCAGCCGCCATCAGCGTTTTGGCTGCTGGTGAAAAACGCCAGGCAAGCAGAGGCTATTTTCTTCTCTTCCTTAAGTGCAAGAGAACACCAGGCCGTAGCCTCAAGAGAAGGACCGCCATGCGCTTTGTACGGCCACCAGCCTGCATCGATCGTATTGATCAGAAAAGATTTGCAGCGCTCAGCAGCTTCGTCCGCGCGACCCTGGAGTGTTTTCAAGTCAGTGCCGTTCGTCTTGCTGTTGGCAAGATGGTCCGATATAGATTTAGGCTGCTTATCTGTCACTAAGAACTGGTAAATTCATGCGGCTGCCAATACCAGTTTATCTTTGCGGACTTCGCTTTTGTGGTGGGCGGGTTGCCTGGCGCTCATTTGTTGCGAGACGTAACAAGATATTTCATTATTCTCTGAAAATGAGCCCCCAGGAAGTTTTAACCACAGGCGCGGAATTATTTGAAATGTGGGGCTAATTGGCAGCCCTCCTAACTTTTTTTAACCTGTCCGTTGTCAATAAAGCGTCAAACAAGACTAGGCGATGTCGAGGTCACAGTATAAGATGGATTTAACGACTCTTGGCGTTGGTACATGTTGCATACCAATACGATATTGACGCCTGGTGTTGAGGAATCGACGGATAGGAGGTGATGAGAATTACTGGTGCTGTCGGTTTCGTACGGTGGTAGACGTTACTAAAATTCACATTTACACTTTTCTTGCGACCTGTTTTCTGTTACTAATTGGCGATGCATAATTTCGGCATGCTGGTCGGCAGGTAAGGACGCCAGAAAAGGTATTGAAGGAGGATTATCATGAGGGACACTCTAAACCGTTTCATCCAGGATGAATCCGGTCAAGGTATTACTGAATACGGTGCTATCTTGGCGTTCGTGGCGATTCTGGTAGCCGTTGTGTTCGCTATTACACAAGGCGCATTGGCCGGCGCGATTTCCAAGGCATTCAGCGCGGTTGTAAGCCAGCTGAACGCATTGTCTTCCGCAGCTTCTCAGGCTTCGTAGGCACTGGCCTAAAAGAGGATTCCCGGCAAAGGGCCCTTGTGGTCCTTTGCCTTTTTTTTGCTCTTTTGCGTGATCTGCTTTTGCGTGATCTGCCGGTGCCCGCGCGGTGCTCGGCAGACGGTGCCCGACGCACTGCCCGGCGCGGTGCTCGGCAGACGGTGCCCGACGCACTGCCCGGCGCCCAGGTGATTGCTCAGGGGCACTGCGCACTACTGGCGCGGTGCTCGACGCAGTGGGCGGCGCAGTGCGCGGCAGACGGCTGGGCAAGCCCATTTTCGCCTTCTTCGATCTTCTGATCATGATTAAACACTTGTATATGCGCCGCTTTCTCACACTATTCAAATAATAAGAGAATCTCGATACGTGACTGAAAGCGGATAACGACACAGCATACATAAGAGGATTTCTTCTGTTCCCGCTCTGTAAGACCTTCTTGATGAAGACCATCGAGCACAGTTTTATTAAAAGGCTTGGCCCCAGGGTGCCTTTTTTCTTCATCCCGTCTTCTAAGGAACTTTCGACAAAATTCTGACATTCCGGAGAGGTCTTCAACGTCAAGCTTTTCAGACTTTTTGTCAGGTACGAATCCTCTTTTCATGCAGCTTCGATCGGAAAAAAATTCGCCGGACTCCGATCCTTTGGAAAAGCCTGCGCATGGGCTGTCTGCCCAATGTCAGACTTTTGGCAAAAGTTCTCGTAAATAGGGATGAGGAATTTGGAGGGGCATCAGGTCTTGGTTTCCGACGAGCGATTCGAATGACAAAATAAATTTCGATCATGTCAGATACTTGGCAGGCAAAGTGTCTGGTAAGAAATTTCAACCTGACATCCGATATCAAGTTGTTTAAATGTCTGAATTTCTTTACGAATGCCTGATTTTGAGCCAATAAAGATATCAAGATTGAAGCCCAGGCTGTAAGATCTGACATATTGGATCCGCATCTCAGGGTAAAGATCTTGGGAGCGGGCAGGGACAGTTGTTGTCCTTGTATCGCCGATGTGCGTTAATAGTAATTGGTTAATCTTTCTCTACTAGAAAGAAGGGGGAACCGTAATGAACCCATTACGAGCGTTGTTCTTAAGTCTTTCCCGAATGCCTCCAGCACTCATGTTGCTGATTATCATCGGTTTGGCCGTCTTGGTAACAATGATGGTCACCGGTCGTATGTCGCAACAAGAGCAAGAGTTGGATGCTAAGAAGAAAGACCTTGAAGCAAAGATGAGTGCCAAAGGGAAAGTCGTGTACGCGATTAAAGATATCCCCGAAGGTCAAACAATTCCTAGTGATGCTCTTGAAGAAAAGGAAATCGAGCAGTCGAAGATCCCGCAAGACGCCCTCACATCCAGCTCACTTGCAGCTGGTCGTGTAGCGAAATACGGTATCTCGCAGGGACAATTCGTATCCCAGCACGACCTGGCCCCTCAAGGCATTTCGCTCGGATTTGAATCCAGACTACGTGAAGGTATGCGAGCGGTGACATTCGCCATCGACAATAACTCCGGCGTAGCTGGTTTTGTCACACCTGAAAGCCGCGTGGATATCTACGCCATGGTAGGCTCTGGTGCTGAAACTAAAGTTGCACCTGTTTTGTCTGATGTCGAAGTGATTGCAGTTGGTCAAATGTACCAAAAGCAGCCCGGCGGCACAGCAGCAGTTCCAGCTAACTCGGTCACGGTTCTGGTATCACCGGAAGATGCCGGCAAGTTGATCAAGTCTATTAGCGCTTCCAAGCTCTATTTGACTCTGAGAAACGAGAAAGACCATACACCGGTTGCGACGGTAGATGTGATTTCGCTCTTCGCGAAAGCACCGGAGAAGCAAGCTGACGATCTGTCACAATTGCCTCCGCCTTCGGCTCTGCCACCTCCGCCGGTTCCTGGCGCTCCAGACGGAGAGCTACCACCACTACCAAGTGGCGACGGTTCTGGTCCAGCAATGGACAATGCGGCACCGCCACCACCACCACTACACGAAATAGAGATTTGGTCTGGCAGCAAGAAAGATGTACTTAGTGTTCCGAAAAGCTAGAACTTGACGAAACACTGTTGAACATTTGCCTTTTAGTGGGTAAAAAGACTAAAAGGGTTGTCAGGCGATGGGGGAGATAAGCTTAAACCATGAAATTAACCACACTACTTGTCTGTGATGCCGGTTTGGATAAAAGACAAACCATCGAGGATTTGATCCACAGCCAACCTTCACTTGCTCTTGTAAGTACGGTATCTGGCAGCATGGCCAGGGAGCAAATTGGTAGTTTGCACCCGAAGCTGGTGTGGATTGAGTTAAGCCCCGCCCCCGTTCGCGGAATATCATTGCTGGCAGAACTGAGAGAAACATTCCCTCAGCTCTATTTCTTTGTTAGCTACGAAGTTCCGGACCCCGAGTTGATCCGCACCGCGTATCGACTCGGGGCGTCCGACTTCCTTGATGCTGAGCGTTGGCGCACAGACTTGCCAGCCGCCGTGCAAAGCATCCAGCTCAAACACCAGTCGGAATCCGTTTCCACCGCCGCCGGTAAAGTGATCGCCATATTCAGCCCCACAGGCGGAATTGGCGCCACCACAATCGTCACCAACCTGGCAGGCTATCTCGGCAAATATGGCGAAACTTGCATCGTCGACCTCGATTTGCAGTTCGGCATGGTTTCGCACTACCTCAACCTCGAACCGTCGTTCAGCTTGAGCACAATCGACTTCTCACACACCAACTTTGACGCCACCTATCTGCGCAACCTGATGACCAGATACGACGACAAGTTGAGCATCCTGGCAGCACCACCTGAATTGGAAGACATCGGCGATATCTATGCCGCTCAGGTTCAGGAAATTCTGTATACATCCAAACAAGAATTTCGTTTTACCGTTGTCGACCTCCCGAAAAACCTTCTGGACGAACGGGCGATCGCAACTCTTGACCTTGCAGACCATGTACTGGTCATCACTGAATACAACTGGGCGGCGATCCTGAATGCGAGAAAGTGCTTGGATACTTTCAAAGCTCACTATAACCAGGAAAAACTGCTCCTTGTGGTAAACCGGTCGGAATGGCTTCCTCAAGACGTTTTGTCTGAGTGCCGCGCCAACTTGAACTACCCCGTATTCCACGAAATACCCAACGACACGAAGACCGCAAAATGGGTCAACAACCAGGGCCAAATTGCACCAGGTCACACGGCGCTGGGTAAATCATTGGATTCGCTGGCGCGCCGGATTGCCGGCGGAGAGCAGCTTCTCATCACTGAAAAGAAAGAGAAGAAAGCTGCATTTTCGTTGCCGGCAATGTTCGGTAAGAAATAGCGCCGTCGCATATGTCGATGACGCAGTCCTAACTAACAACAAGGTGGTGAACTTCTAAATGTCGGAAGAGAAAAAGGAGAATTTACCGGCTCGACCGTCTTCATCTTTGATGGGACAGTTGGTCAGGCAACGCCAGGCTGGAGAAGTAGTTCCTGCTCAGCAGAAACAAACAAGCGTGGGCGCTCAACAAGGGCAAACGGGAGTCGGAGCTCGACCAACCGGCCCGGCAGGCGGCCAATCAGGCGTCGCCAGACCAGGCGGCGGTGGTCCGCAAACCGGCATGGCATCCGGTCGTGGCGCACCGGGCCAAGCAAACATGCAAGTGCACGGCGACGGCCCCAGCCGCGCTGACATAGACAGAATTGATGCGAAAGACGACTACGGCTCTTATCATGAAGAGCCGGTCGATGTTGGTGGGGACTCCGGCAAATTCTCGGCCAACCAGCAACTAATTCGCGAACGTGAAAAGTTCATCATCGACCAGCTCAGAAGAGAACTCGATACATCACGATTGACCAACATCTCTGAAGACACCCAAGCACAAGTGCGGGCTCGTATCAGAGAAATCGTCAACTCCGATCCGGCTCCTCTGACCATGATGGAGAAAGGTATCCTTCTCCAGAACGTCCTTGACGAGGTTTTCGGTTTCGGTCCGTTAGGTCCGCTTCTGCGCGACCCATCCGTCGGCGACATTTGCGTCAACGGCGTCAACAACGTATATGTAGAAAGACACGGTCGACTCGAGAAAACAAACGTTGTTTTTGAAAACGACCGACACTTGCGACAGACGATCGACAAAATCATTCAGCCCCTGGGCAGACGTCTTGACGACAACTCGCCCATGGTGGACGCCCGTCTTCCAAATGGATCACGCGTCAACGCCACGATCCCACCAGTCACAATCGACGGACCGACAATCACAATCCGATGCTTCGGTACATCGATCATGTCGCTCGGTCAACTCGTCGAGAAAGGCGCTTTGTCCGTGCAAATGGCGGAAGTTTGCAAAGCGTGCGTGAAGGGACGAATCAACCTGATTATCTCCGGTGGTACAGGTGCTGGTAAAACAACATTGTTGAACGCACTATCAGCCCACATCAACCCGAGAGAACGGATCATAACCATCGAGGACGCGGCTGAATTGAGACTGCAGCACGAGCACTGGGTGCGGATGGAAACCAGACCTCCCAACACGGAAGGTCGCGGTCAAATCACACAGCGCATGCTCGTGATCAACTGCCTCCGTATGCGCCCTGACCGAATCATCCTTGGTGAATGCCGCGGTGAAGAGGCGTTCGACATGCTCCAGGCTATGAACACCGGTCACGATGGCTCAATGACCACAATCCACGCTAACAATCCTCGCGACTGCACCAAGCGTCTTGAGAACATGATCCTCATGTCCGGTGTAGAAATGCCACAAAAGGCAGCTCGCGAACTGATTGCTTCAGCTATTCAGGTGATCATTCAGATACGACGTCTTGAAGATGGTACTCGTCGTTGCACCGAAGTTGCCGAGATAACCGGTATGGAAGGTGAAACGATCGCGATTTCGACATTGTTTGCCCTTGAGCGTGAAGGACGAGACCCGAGAGGGTTCTTCAAATGCCGTCACGTTGGCTCCGGTCTCCCGCCGAAATTCCTTGAGAAGCTCGAGCAGGAAGCCGTGCCATTCAAACTCGAGTGGCTGCGTTAAAACGATGCACCGCTCAGCCAGCGCTGAGAGGCAAAGCATCTATACTGAAATGGGATTCCAAGGGCTGCGGGCAACCGGAGCAACTGGTTGGATCAGTTAGCGGAGCCAAGGTAACCTGGGCGACGAGTAGGATCTAGAGTTATTCGACGGAGAAAATCGAATTATGGAAGTGGCTGTAATGACATTTGTGTCCGTGACATTGATCGGCCTGATCGGCCTGGCAATGCTCAAGAGTGGACATGCTGACGAGCTCTCCAGACTCTACAAGCACAAACGCAAAATGGCGGAGAAGAACCAGGAAGAGGTCGAAGACAGCATCTTCGTCCAGCAGAAGACTGGTTACCTGGCTCGCATCCTGGCTCTGGCCGGGCTCGAGTCCAAGTACGACCAAATGAAAACCACCTGGATATGTTGCTCATTCGGTGGCGGCTTGGTTCTGGCCGTCATTCTCGGCTTGAGCGTTCCTGAACTTGTTGTAGTCGGCTTTATCCTTGGCATTCCACTTGGTGCAGCCGGCTTTGTTTTCTATCTCTCGCAAGTCGCCAAACGCAGACAAGCAAGGATGACAGAACAATTGCCGCAAGTGCTTGAAACCATGGTGAGCGCGCTGCGTGCCGGTTCTCCGGTTCTCGAGTGCTTCAAGGTCATCTCTGAGACATCGCCAGATCCCATCAGAGGCGAGTTCAAACGTGGTCTGATATCGCTTCAGCTGGGCAAACCGTTCCGCGATGTGTTGAAAGAAATGTGTTTGCGGATCAAGGCGCCTGACTTCAGACTTCTCACCCAGGCGGTATTCATCAGCCAGGACGTAGGCGGTAACTTAGCAGACGTCGTTGCCACCATTGCTGATGCCATCCGTGAACGATTCAAACTGCGAGACTTCCTGGCTGCCCTTACATCACAAGGTAAAGCCACGGCAATGTTTATCGGTTGCTTGCCTTACGGCATCACCCTTCTTACTTATTGCGCCACACCCGGCTATATCATCCCCTTCCTGAACCATCCAGTAGCAAGAATTGTTCTTCTGTTGCTGATGATCTGGGAAGGCATCGGCTTCTACATCCTAATGAAAATGACAACCTTCGAGGTCTGATTGTTTAAATGAACAACACAATGATCGCAATTTTGACTTTCTCCGTCTGTCTGGCGGCGGGCCTTCTGTTCTTGAGACCCGTCATGGGCATCTACGTTGATCAATACGCGGTCCGAGTCAGACCCCGCAAAGAAGGCGACGACACAGCAGCCGAGAAACCAAAAGATTCCGCCCTCTTGCTCTTGTGCCGGACAGTTGGTGAATTGGTGCTGAGCGTCATGCCGGCACTGGCCGACAAGCGCTCGGTAGAGTTGCTCACCCAAGCCAATTATCGAACGCCTCAACACTTAGCTATCTATATCGGCATTCGTTCGCTGGTATCGGGCGGTGTGCTCTTCTTAGGCGTCCTGGCAGCAGCCAGTAACCCGATCAACTTGATCTTGTCGGTACCGGCTGCGGTGCTGGGCTGGTTGATCCCGAACTTCTTCCTTGCCGGTCGCGTGAAGAAACGCCAGACCCAGGTGCTGCGCGAACTGCCCATCATCATCGACCTGATGATTGTATGCGCCCAAGCCGGTCTTGGTATGTTGCAGGGACTGGATAAGATCTCGAAAGAAGTAGAAGATTCCTGCCCGACTCTCTCGGCCGAACTGAAACAATTGATCAACGACGTCAAAATCTTCGCTAAGTCGGTCCCGTACGCTTTGAAAGAAATGGGAGAACGCTGCGGAGTTGACGAGTTGATCAACATGGCTGCCGCTCTTATCGCCGCAGAAGCGAAAGGTGCCGACATCAGCTATCCTCTGCAACAACAAGCCGCCGCTCTTAGAGACCGTCTCAAGCGTAAGAAAGAAGAAGAGGCAGGCAAGGTACCGGTTAAGATGGTGCCTGTAATCATGATCTTCATCATGCCTTTGATCTTGGCGCCAATGCTTGGTCCAGCCGTGGTCACGATCGTTCAGGCGATTGGACCAATCATGCAGAGCATTAAGTAAGCAACAAACGCAACGAGCACCAAACGCGATTGCGCATCATGACATTGCGCACCAAGTACGGTGCCTCTCTAGAAACCGACGCATGAAGAGCGCTCGCAAAAATTCAGAGTTTCGAATCCGCAATCAGACGAAGGGTACGATTCTTGCTGAGAAAGCGCGTGTAGCTGAGACTTTTGTCCAGCGAGCTAAAGGGTTGCTCGGCACAGACTCACTGCCAAACGGAGAAGGGCTATTCATCAGACCTTGCAACAGTATCCATATGTTTGGAATGCGCTACGCGATCGACGCAGTATTTGTCGATCGCGACCTGAAAGTGGTCGCCGTTTTGCACTCAATAAAGCCCGGCAGAATGTCCCGAATATACGGCCGAGCTCACTCCTGCCTGGAGCTGCCGGCCGGTATGGCGAAAAGCTCTGATACCGAATCTGGTGACAGGCTCGAATTGATTGAAGTAAACAAGTAGATGTGCCATTTTGCGGGAACTCACCTGAAAGATCGGGTTTCCAAGCGCATTTATAAAGCCGGACTGGGTGTCCAAATTTTTTCTCGTCCATGTATAGAGAACTTTCACTAAATTTCTGACATCGCCGCTTTAGCTGATCTAGCCTGGCTAAGGCTCCCTGCTCGGGTGTCAGGGACCATCCGAAAGTCAACATAATAAGGTTTTCAATGGTCAGAGTTTTCGAGAAAGTTCCTGTTTAGGTAGAAAGAAGAATGTCAACACCCCTTATCCACCAAGGCAATCGAAGTTCTGATCAGAATCATCTAGACGGCTCAGCAACTCAAATTCAGCGGTTTTCAATGGTCAGAGTTTTCGAGAAAGTTCCTGATTAGGCAAAAGATGAAAAAAGAGTGCTGCCCCTCTCTTTAATCTTTTTCCGGTGACAAACAACTTAGAAGAAAAATAAAGGCAGTATCGCAGGCAGTATCATGGGCATTCCGAAGAGTTGAGTGCTGTGGAAGCCGAAGAATGCCAGGGTTTGTTTTTGCAAAACGATAGCTAACAAGGTACCGACTGCGATCGGCGGGCCGAGCGCGATCTTGGATTTAGCCACTTTTACGACCCCTTCCATATCAATCGATTCTTTAGCTAAACCCATGTTGTCTGGACCGAAAGTTTTAAACAATCTGAAAAATTGTTTCCATGGAACGGCTCTGCTCATCTTGTAGGTTGACACTACACCATAAGCCAAAGAGTAGTAAAAGAACACAAGCAAAACACCACCAGGACCTAAAAAAGCCCCAATCGCCGCCATCAATTTTGCATCACCGAAACCAGTGGTCAATTTGTCCATTTTGAACAGCTTTGGGCCAACGACGAGCAACGCGCCGAGAAACCAACCTGCCACCGCCATTAGTGCCGCTTGCACTCCTCCAGTCATCAGATTCACAATGATTCCCAAAGCTGCTGCGGGAAAGGTGATGACGTTGTAAATTTTGGTGGTGCGCTCATCAATAATCGCGCTGACAGCGACGATCACTAAAAGAGCGATGTAGCTAATTGGCATAGTAGCGAAAGACATGTTTCTTCGGACTGAGCACCCTGCAGCTGACTTGAGTTTACGCGTATCTAGTTTTCTATTAAGGACAAACCGCTATAGCATCTATTTCAATTCTGACATTTTTAGGAAGCCTGGAAACCTCCACCGTTGCCCGGGCTGGCTTGTGCGCCGGGAAGTACTCGCCATATGTCTTATTAACCTCTTCGAAATCACTGAGGTCCTTTAGATAAATCGTGGTTTTCACAACTTTATCTAGCGACGAGCCAGCTGTTTCAATGATGGTAGTAAGGTTGTGCATTACCTGTCGCGTAGCCTCAACAATACTTCCCTGGACAAGTTCACCAGTCGAAGGATCGATTGGAATCTGCCCGGAAACAAAGACAAATCCATTCGCTTTTATGGCTTGTGAGTACGGACCAATAGCTTGCGGTGCTGCGTCGGTTTGTATGGTCTGTAACATGCAATCTCCCCTGACATAGTCTTTTTCAAACTCAAAACAGACTAATGCTACCAGATGTAACACTGCAGAGGTATTGGACTAAATTCCTGGAGAAGCCGGATCGATCAGACTCAGATCGGCAGCTCGTTCATTGCGTCTAAGAAATATATGGGATGAAGTTTGGCCCGCGGCCATTAAAACCCCGATCCACTTCCATACTGATTGGCACCGATGGTGGTGGCTCCTGGTCCTAACGAGCCTCCGAACTGGCTCCCGGTCGGTGTCGTGGCTCCTGGTCCTAACGAGCCCCCGAACTGGTTCCCCGTCGGTGTCGTGGCTCCTGGTCCTAACGAGCCTCCGAACTGGCTCCCGGTCGGTGTCGTGGCTCCCGGTCCTAATGAGCCTCCGAACTGGTTCCCCGTCGGTGTCGTGGCTCCTGGTCCTAACGAGCCCCCGAACTGGCTCCCCGTCGGTGTCGTGGCTCCTGGTCCTAACGAGCCTCCGAACTGGTTCCCCGTCGGTGTCGTGGCTCCTGGTCCTAATGAGCCTCCGAACTGGTTCCCGGTCGGCGTCGTCGAGCCCGGACCAAGCATCCCACCGAACTGGTTCCCGGTCGGTGTCATCGAGCCCGGACCAAGCATCCCACCGAACTGGTTCCCGGTCGGTGTCATCGAGCCCGGACCAAGCATCCCACCGAACTGGTTTCCTAGCGGGGTGTTAGAGCCCGAGTTGAATCCGATTAGCGGATTAGAGTTGGAACCCTGATTATTTTGCACAAGACCTTGATTCTGTCCGACCATCGCTTGCGACGCCTGATTAGGAGAACCGTTCAAAACTTGACCTTGCGGACCTACCTCTCCAGCCGCGTTCAAGTTGACGCCTCCCTGGGTTGGAGCTAAATTACGCATGCCATTACCAGCGTACATCCCTGGTCTAGCCCATACTGGACCACTGTTGGAGCCCGAGCCCGACATACTCCACTCCGGACCTTTGCAGAACTCATCACCACCCCAAGCGTCCGGCATCATGCTTCCATGACCAGTCGTCAATCCAGCGGCGCGCTGTCCTTGAATGCCTGTGTTGATGCGGTGTTCGGTCGTGAACTCAGAGAAGGGCGGAGGTCCATCAGTTCCCTCATCACCATAGATTTGATCGGCACTGCCGCCGGCGTTCAATACAAAACTATCCATACTTGTATTGGGCAAACCGTTGCGTCCACCGCCGCCAAAAATCGGTGCCAATCCGCCCAGTCCCGCCTGGGGAACGCGCGGTAAGCGCTGATTCATCGTGTTTGCAGAATTGGGGAATCGATAATTGTTCGTCTTGTGCGATGAGCGCCCGAAGTCGCCAGTCTTTCCCTGGACAAATTGAGGCTGTGCATGCGCTGGAAGGGTCAATAGAGCGAGCGTGCTGACTAGAGCTAAGGAAGTGGCTAATTGCTTGATCATAAACTTTGCACCTGGGGTGGAAGAGGTTGCTTGCATTGAGGTTCGCGCGAATTGCGAGGAGCTATATGTAGAGATCTCAGATTGATCTAGTAAGAGAAATTCAGTCTAGCGATCAAGTGTTCCCTTTGTGTATCCAAGCGCCCGTCCGCAATTCATAATTAGGCACCAGGCTCTGCTGGTGCCTTGTATTGCTCGCCACATGACGATAAGTGAGTGCCGCGGCTCAATAAAAGCCTTGCTTTATTGTCATATGACGATAGAATTCGACCGTTTTTTATAGTCACATGACGATAAGTCAGTGCCGCGGCTCAATAAAAGCCTTTGCTTTATCGTCATATGACGATAGAGTTCGACCGTTTTTTATAGTCACATGACGATAAGCCTGTCCCGCGACTCAACAAAAACGCACGCCGTTGATTTGCAGATACTTGCGCTTAGAAGCCGGAGCCGCTGGTTGAGAACTGATTCGGCAGAGGCGTGCTGGTGCCGGGGACGAAGCCCTGGTTTTGGTTCTGATTTTGATTTTGGTTGTTTTGATTCTGCTGCACGAGGCCCTGGTTCTGATTAACGGTTGCTTGCGAAGCTTGTGTCTGGTAGCCGTTGAATATCTGTCCTTGCGGCCCGACTGTTCCATTGACACCATAATTGACACCACCTCGAGACGGATTCATATTGCGCGTTCCGTTGCCCGTGGCGAATCCAGGCATAGCCCAAACCGGTCCAACTCCACCTGAGGCGCCGGAGCCGGACATGCTCCATTCCGGTCCTTTGACGAATTCGTCTCCACCCCAGGCGTCCGGCATCATGCTGCTGTGTCCGGTCGTAAGCCCGGCGGCGCGTGCACCTTGAATGCCAGTATTGATGCGGTGCTCGACCGTAAATTCGAAATATGGCGGGATGCCGTCCGCGCCCTCATCACCGTAAATCAACTCCGCCATGCCGCCAGCGTTCAACACAAAGCTGTCCAGGCTGGTGACCGGCAATCCATTGCGTCCGGTCGGTCCGAATATAGGAGCGGTGCCGCCCAGTCCGGCCATCGGCACTCTGGGCAATCGCTGGTTCATCGTGTTCGCGGAGTTTGGAAAGCGATAGTTGTTGGTCGTGTTTGTCGATCGTCCGAAATCACCGGTTTGCCCCTGAACATACTGAGCCTGTGCGTGTGCCGGCGCTGCCGAGATGCCCAACATGGCAAAAAGCGCGAACGATATGGCTGTCTGTTTAATCATGGTAGTACCTTCATTGGAGCGTGCGGTGGTGAATGATGAACGATTTAATTTGGCGGTTGGTTGTTTAAGGAATGAGTGGTTATCGGCGATGGTTGTGGTTTTTGGTTGAATTGCGTTTTAAACGCGTAGAGTTTTTAAATGCGCTAAGCGATTAGTAGTTCGATTGATTGCCTGATGAGTTTTGATTGTTCAGAAGAAAACTGTTGTTCGATTGAGCAGGCTGAGCTGGATTGAGAAACGAGGGATATTTTTGGTTGCCGCTTTGCCCGTTCGGCTCCGAGCTCTTTGCCGCTTGATTCGCATTCGATCCGGCTTGCTCAGCGGCATTCAACAATGGTGCATTCGTGGGAGCCACTGAATTATTGTTCGAATTCTTATTGTCGAAAGGACTTTCGGTTGCGTTGAAACGGCTCTCCATGCCGGCAAACGGCGATTGCTGGTTGAACGATTTATTCATGTCATAGCCGGCGTAATAATGCTTGTTCAACTTGGGAGCGTATGCATTGTCGACATAAGGATCGAGATCCGGCGGCAGAAGAGGCGCGTTGATCTTTTTTGAATTTGGATTCATATAATCGTAGGCGTCTTTGTTGAAAACTTGCTTCGAGGCATTGACACCAAGCCCGACACTGCTGCCGGCGTAGGGACTGTTTAGCAACATGCGGTGATACGAATGTTGATGATAGTCGTTTCCGCTCATGGTGTACGGATTGGAGGGCTTGTGTCCTTCGCGATCGAGAAAGCGCATGTCATAAGTATGAGGTTCGGCCTGTTCTTGTTGAAACTGCGCCAGAACCTGACCCGGAAGCAGCAAACCCGCTCCGATAGCCAGGCACACGCTCAGGGTTGCGCTGATGATTGGTGAAGAGAATCTGTCGCTCGCCCGCTGCATCTAACCCTCCTAGGGACTGACGGTGTTTATGTCAACCGAACTGGTGGATGTCGGAGGCATGTACCAGCCTTTCGTGAAGACACCAATACCGGTGCCGATCCAACCGCCCCAGGTCGGGAAGCCGTAAGTAAACGATCCGGATGGGTATGGTGATGGATCGACGCTGAACGTGCTGAGCAAGTTATTGCGGGCGGTCTCCCTGAGCGGCGCATTTTGCTTTTGCGTCGTCAGTTTGGGATTGTAAGCATAGCTGTACGGATAAGGATCCTGCTGGCACTGGAGATTAGCTGTCTGATTCGACGTCCTGCCGAAATCGCCGGTGGCTCCTTGCGAGCTGTAGGCGTTTCCATACGAGCCCGGTCCCGTGTATCCCTGCTGCTGCCCTCCTTGATTCTGGAACTGAGGGTTGACACCATTATTGATACCATTATTGGGACTGAGAGCGCCGTTCATATTAAAACCGAAGTTGCCCGGATTGGAGCTGTTGGTGAATGCAGCACCGCCACCCGGTCCGCTCAGGTTGCCGCTGAATTGACCGCCGTTTGTTATGTTGCTGCTGCCGTTGATCAGTCCATTACTGAAGCTGCCGCTGGCGCCGTTTGCACCGAATGTGACACCACTGTTCACGCCACCGACCGTGGTGCCACTGAGCACGCCCACCGGACCGTTAGCTCCCATTTGAATGTTGCCGGCGGTGAACTGCGGGCCCGAACCGGGACCTCCTTGAGCCCTTGCAGCCTGCGAGAAGATCAAGCAGGAACCAAGAGCAACTACTAAAGCAAGCTGCGGCTTAAAAGGATGTGTCATGGCGGCGTGCACCTACATTGGTAAGGACGATTCAGACAAATTGTCGGGTAGTAAACAAGGCGAAAATGGCACAAATCGGCGCAAAAATTAGATAGATGAATAGTACTCATAAAAAGAGGGCTTGTCAATAGGCGCAAACTGGCTCCAGAGGTTAATTCTGCGGGCGTTTCCGGGATTGCATATCAAGCGGTGATTGCCGGTTCATCACAAAGCGGTGCGGCTCTGCCCAAAAGTCCCTTCATCCTTATCCATACCCGATATAATGCCTCTTCTAGCAATTTCGCGGAGCTTTGCGTGACCGTAATTTTGGGGCTCGAGACCAGCTGCGATGAAACCGCCTGCGCCATCGTCAAAGACGGCAGGCAAGTTCTGGCCAGCAAACTTCATTCTCAAACTGAAATCCACAAGCAGTACGGCGGCGTCGTGCCTGAGATTGCCGCCCGCTATCATCTTGAATCGGTCAACACGGTCATTGAAGAGGCTGTTGAGAGCAGCGGTTTATCCCTGCAGGAAATTGATGCCGTCGCTTGCACGCAGGGTCCGGGGCTGATTGGCACGCTTCTGGTCGGACTTTCGGCCGCCAAAGCATTGAGTTGGGTCTTGCGCAAACCATTGCTCGCCGTCGATCATCTCTACGCCCATATTTGCGCCAATTACATCGACAGCGATTTAGAACCGCCGTTCATCTCGCTTTTGGTCAGCGGCGGCCACACCCAGCTCGTCTTTGTGCGCGACTACGACAACTGGGAAGTGCTGGGACAAACGCTTGATGATGCGGCTGGTGAAGCTTACGACAAGGTAGCCAGATTGCTTGAGCTCGGCTATCCAGGCGGACCGCAAATTGACCGAGCGGCGCAAAACGGCAATGCCGCCGCGTTCAAGTTTCCCGAGGGAGCGGTCAAGAATTTTGATTTCAGTTTCAGCGGCTTAAAAACAGCCGTGCTTCGCACCGTGGAAAAACTCGATGAGCCACTGCCTGTGGCCGATCTGGCCGCCTCGTTTCAAGATGCGGTCAATCGCGTTCTCTTCAAAAAAACCATCAGGGCTGCCACTGAATTGAACATCGCAAAGATTGTTCTGGCCGGCGGAGTGGCCGCTAATAAAGACTTGCGTAAGCGCTTCGAGGCAGTGCGGGCTGTGGAAAGTAGCCGGGGCGAGCATGAAGAAACCCAAATCGGCGCCCGCTTTTCAGTTTATATGCCGGATCTCAAGTATTGCACCGACAATGCCGCGATGGTGGCCGCGGCCGCTTATTTCGCCGGTATAGAGCAAACCCTGAGCTGCACCGCTTATTCCCGCCAGCCGTAGGGATTGTAGTCGCTCAGCCGTTTTCCGGGAAATCACCGCCGTGACATAATAGTTTCAAGCCGGTAAGATAGCGCAGCCAATGCCATAATTCGTACACAAAAGTGTATGGAGATTGCCATATTTCTATAGCAATTCCCCTATACTCGGGCATTTTAGTGGACTAGCTATCAAAAAGTCGTGTTAGCATGGGCTAGACTGCCCTTTTTTCTGTAGAAAAGAGCAGTTAAGCGAAAAAGTATTCGCCGCCAGGAGTACATAATCGCTAAGGAGAACCCCTATTATCGAAGGTTGCCAACATGGTGTTCGAGGATAAACAGTTAACGTGTCGCGATTGCTCTAAGACTTTTGTATTTTCTGCCGGTGAACAAGAGTTCTTTAGCGAAAAAGGACTGATAAACGAACCAAAGCGCTGTCCAAATTGCCGGATATTGATGCGGGTGATGAGAAACGGCGATGATCCCACAAAAACTGCTGAAGTCAGTTGCGCCGAATGTGGGTCGCCCACCAGAGTTCCATTCCAGCCCAAGGGTTACAGGCCCGTCTACTGCAGCTACTGCTTCCGAACGAAGAAATTGGAAGAAGATAAAGTCGAAGAATCAGAGAAAGCTGAGAGCAGCATGGGAGTTGCTACAGCTTAGTTCGACGCTTCAAACATCTCACATATAGAGACCCTTCAAAGCTGACTCAGAGCTTAATTGAGGGACGCATATTTCTGGTTTATCCGAGTAAAATTGGACTGGATGAACCAGGAGTCTTCTTTGTGAGCGTACCGCCCGGCACACCACCACCACCACCTAATGCTGGTCCACCGATTCCAAACTCTGACGATCGACGCAAGCGCCCTGCTGAAGGTGAGCAAGATCGCGAAATCAAATTCGTCGGGCGCCGAATGAGCGACGAACGCCTGAAAGCCCTGAAGGATTTTTTGAAAACCGCTACTGCTGACGACATAGCCACTATCCGCCGCATGTATGGTGATAATCTCGAGGTGCTCCGCTTGATCGGGCTGGAGTTGACAGAAAGCAACAGCGAAACTGCCGGCGACTCGTAGCAACGCATCGTCATATCAGGGGGAAGCCAAGGCCTTGTCGGCTCTCTGGTCCCGTATAATTGTTTTGCAAAGTTTTGCCTCACAACAATTTGAGCAGGCAGTCGGGGCAGGTCGTGCCGGTGTAGGATTGGGGAATGACTAAGGAAACAAAAACCGAGCCGTGTCCAAGCTGCGGGCGTCCAACGCCGGAAGGTGAGCGCTGCGTTTACTGCGCCACCGTCACTGATCTCGACTTGAAAAGTCTGCAAAGTGACTATCTGAAGGCTGAGGGCGATCGCGACACGACCATGCCGAAGGCAGTCAGCGTGGTTGTGCAAAAGACAGGGCAGAAGATTCCTTTGCGCAGCACGAAAGTGAAGATTGGCCGAGACCCATCGAATCAAGTTGTCATACCCGATGACACATTCACCTCAAGGCATCACGCCTGGATTACATATGAAGAGGGTGATTTTTGGATTGAAGACCTGGGCTCGACCAACGGCTCATTGCTCAATGGGCACCCAGTGGTAAAACGCCAGGTTTTATCGGCGGGAGATAAGATTCGCGTCGGCCATACTGAACTTACATTTGAAGTGGAAAATCATTAGCAGCTGTTTGCGTATTCGGAAGTGATTCAATTTTTCGGCATGAGACAAAATCGAGAATAATGGGTCTGAGTTTGGGAGGTCTTGTAGAGCGAAGCAATGGCTAACCCTGGTGGCGCCAACCGGATCGAGCTGGAAAGCCAGATACTCTGCGCAGCCTTGCGCCAGAGCTGGGCTGACACGGATGCCATCGGCATGGTCAAAGCCTGCCAGGAGCTCTACCAGCTGTTCCCTGATTTGCTGCCGCCGCCCAAGACAGAGCAAGTCGAGCAATCCACCAATTACTATGAGCTTCTCGATATCGTATGCGATGTCAATCCAAGCATGGTCCTGGCCGCTTATTTCAAGGCGATTAAACGATTCCTGCGCGCCACTGCCAATCCCAAGGATCACAAAGAGCAGTATTTCAAACTGCTCAATGCCGGCTTCATTCTCAGGAAACCAAGACTGCGTCTCAGTCACGATTTGATCGTGGCGCGCGGCTGGTTGGTGCAGAACACAGTCATTCCCGACGACGGCACGCTCGAAATGATCGAGGCCCCCACGGAGATACCGGTGGAGCCGCCAACAGTGGGCGTGCAGATGGTTACCACCCAACCGCTGCAAGAAACGCTGCCGATGCTGATCGACCTGCTCAAGCAGGCGCAATTCATAGGTCCGGCCGAAGTGCAAGCCCTGAAAAATCAGATGAGTCTCTACCCCGACATTCCGCTTGTCGATCTCGTTTTGCAAGCCGGTTATGTCAGCGATCTAGAAATGAAATCATTGCAGTTGGCTGAATATTTGCTCAGCTCAGGCAAGATCACGATGGGTCAATTCGCCGTGGCGATGTTCGACGAACGCACCACAGGCATCAGAATGGCTGAGTCTTTGCAGGTGCGAGGCTGGCTCTCGAGCGAGACACCACCCCCGCGCTATTAGGTCAAGACTAAATTTTTATCTCTTCACATTCTGTAATTGAATGGTTAATATATTGTGGATGCTGCCGAGCGAAGGCTGTCTCGGAGCGGACATGGCAGGTGGAGTTGAGCATATATGCTGTTGCAGCCCGGAATATGTCCGCGCCATAAACTTCGTGTGTACAGCCACTCCTTTGATTTTTCGCCGTCCGGATCGGAATATAAGCGGCTTCTCAACTTCCTTTCTCGCAGCGTCGCGCAAGCGGAAAGAAGCATTCTCGATTTCAAGCCGGTGCCTGATTTCGCCCAGGTGAAATCATTGATTACCCGGCCGCATGCAAACCAGTCCGTCAGCGCTTCCCTGCCATTCGATCAGCCGCGAAATCTGCCCAATGGGGCAATCGCCTGGAATCGGCAAGCGCTCACTCCGCCGGCGCCAGCGATCGAATCCGCAGCCGCACTACAGCCTCCGGCGTCAGCGATCGAATCCGCAGCCGCACTGCAGCCTCCGACGCAATCCGACGATCGATCGCCGCAAACACAACCTCAAGGCGCAGCTGGTGCTGATCTTGAAAGTCAGCCGGAAAATCAGGCAACCGTTCCTCAATCAAAACTGCAGCCCGCGCCATGTGAGGCGGGCGAAGACTCAGACAGAACGCCCGATTTTGCAATCGCTCAGGAAGCATCGGTCGAACTGGAAGAGCTGACCGTCCATGATGCGCCTCATGAGGCGCGCTTTATCGCACATTTGTCCGAGCTTCTCAATGAATGGTTCAGTCAGGAAAACGCAAATCCTCCAGATGACGAGCCGGAATCCGACGAGATGCGCTTGCTGGACAAACACATGCAAGCTCGAAAAGTACTGGCCAAGTTCAGCGAAACCATTAGAGACAGCGGCGAGGATGACGCGACGCTTTCAAAGGCGAACGAAAAGTGCCTCGATCCAACCCATGAGAAATGCATCAAAGCCACCTCTGCACAGGCCTTGAAGGACATCGTTTCTTTGCAAAGCCAAAATGGAAAGAAACAGTGGCCTGAGAGAATCCGGCTCAAGGACGGCAGCCGGCGCGAACTTTTTCAAAACGGCTCCATCATTCAAAAGGATGCAATCGGCAGAGTCAGGCACGTGCAATCGCAGGATGGCGTGAAGATCAGCTTTGCCTACGACCAGAAAGGGCACCTGCAGCAATTTGTCCGCACCGATGCATCAGGAAAGATTGATTCACACGGCGAGCGCGACAAGCACGGCGTCGTGGTGCGCGATTGCAATGGCAGGGTGCGGGCGCAGGGCGATTCAATGTCCGTCGATGCCAACGGCTGCCTGAGCATTCGCAAATTCGACGGGCAATTCTGGACACTGGATGTCGTGCGGGGAATTCACGTCGAGAGGCGCATCCTGGAGGATTCTGATGGCGGCTGGCGCTGCCTTACCGCTGTTTTAACTTGCGATGGTTTTCGCATGGTCACTCGTTTTCAAAAGCTGAAAGAAAATACACGCAAGGGCTACAGGCGTTTCGGCGACTGGCTTCATGGCGGCAAAGGAAGCACCCTTCGCTTTTACGGCCGTGACGGCTCCGTGATCCAATTTGAGCACGATGATGACCTGCTCAGCCTCAAACCATCATGTATCTGGCCGCCAGGTTCGCGCAAAGTCGAGAAAGAATGGCGCGGCAATAAATGCCCTGTAGGCAGGCAGGCAGGCACAGCCTGGGAATCGGTACACCAGTATATATCTCAGTATCTGGCAGCTTTATAATGACTTTCCTGCACTTGTTGCTAAGATAAGTGTTTGAATTAGGGGTTGGCAGCAATGCCGGGGGAATGGGTATTTCGATATGACAGAGGCTGTAAACGGCGGCATCAATCGCTCGGGCAAAGATGGCAGCGAGAGCAAAAGCCCCGCCTCAGATCCGATTGAGTTCGGCACGGATGGCTGGCGGGCCATCATCGCCGATCAGTTCACCTTCGCGAACGTCGAGCGCGTCGCCTACGCCGTCGGTCTCTACGTAAAAGAGCATTACCACAAGCAAGCAGCGCGTCCAGTGCCAATGCTGATTGGCTACGATACGCGATTTCTCGCCGATAAATTTGCCGAGCGCGCTGCCCGTGTCCTCATGGCAATGGATGTACCAGTGAAGGTTTCCAGCCGCGATGTTCCCACGCCATGTATCGCCTGGGCGACACAACACGAACCGACCGCCGGCGCACTGCAAATCACGGCCAGCCACAATCCACCGGAGTATTGCGGCATAAAATACATTCCCGAGTACGCCGGTCCTGCCACCGACGACATCACCGAGCGCATGCTCTCTTATCTGAAACACACTCCGGATCACATTCCGCACTCGACTGATGAAGTTAAGAACTTCGATCCGCAGCCACCATATCTGGCGGCAGTCGGCGAGTTCATCAATATGAAACGCATCGGATCCTCGGGTGTGAAAGTCGGCTACGATGCCCTTTACAGCACGAGCCGCGGTTATCTCGATCACATCCTCAAACAATGGGGAGTCTCGGTGCGCGTCCTGCATGACTGGCGCGATCCCCTCTTCGGCGGCGGCATGCCGGAGCCAAAGAAGCAGTTTCTGCGCGATTTGATTGGCTTGGTGATCAATGAAAAACTCGACGTCGGTCTTGCCACCGATGGTGATGCCGACCGTTTCGCCGTAGTCGACGAGCACGGCAACTATCTTTCTCCCAACCAGCTCCTTTGCATGCTTACAAGGCATATGGTGAGAAATCGCAAGGAGAAAGGAGCAATCGTAAAAACAGTAGCGACAACGCACCTCCTCGATCGCATGGCCGAGAAATACGGCTTGCCGATCATCGAAACGCCTGTTGGCTTCAAGTTCATCGGTGAAGAGATGCGCCGGGGCGATATCCTCATTGGTGGTGAAGAATCAGGTGGTATGTCGGTCAAAGGACATATTCCGGAGAAAGACGGCATTCTCGCTAATCTGCTATTGGTCGAGATGATTGCTTATGAAGAGAAACCACTCTCCCAAATCTGGCTCGAACTGCAGCAAGAGATGGAAATGAAGTTCTCTTTCGTGCGCGCCGATCTGCGCTTGACGAAAGCCACCGCCAAGGGTCTCATGGACAGATTGAATGAAAACCCGCATCTGACCTTGGCCGGAGAGAAGGTGAGCCGCGTCGGTCGCAAGGACGGCTTGAAACTTTATCTCGACGACTACAATTGGGTGCTCATCAGACCGAGCGGCACCGAGCCGCTTATCAGGCTGTATTTCGAAGGCAACTCGCAAGAGCGTGTCGACGCCGTGGCGGCTGACTTCAACAAGCAAGTCAAAGCGGTGATCAGCGAATTAGAGGGAGGTCACCCGCAGGAGGCAAGTCCCAAAAGCGGAAACAAAGTAGAGGCGCCCGTTTCCTAAATCAGTGCGCTTGTTTCCATTCTGATGAAACCGATCGGAGATCTAGAAATTGAAATTACACACCGCACCAAATCCCAAAACCGATCAACCCGCCACCACAGGCGGTGACAGCCCTACCGCCACGAAAGCTTTTGCTTTTGCAAAACAGCTCGCTATCATGTTGGGTTTGCTTCTCGCAATACTTCAAATCGGCAGAGCAATCGGCGGCAGCATCGATCGTCAGATGTTCCTGCACAAGCAGATGCTGGCCCTCAAAGCCGGACAAAATCAAGCTGAGGAAGTCAATCGCGAACTCAAGGACGGCTTGTCCAGCTACCGCTCTTCCTCAGGCATCGAGCGGCTCGCCCGCGAACGCCTCAATCTGGCCGGAACCGACGAAGTCATCGTGCGCATCGCCAAGTGATCCGCAACAGCGAACACGGCTGAGCCATCCATAAGCTTCTGATCGAAGATGACGAGGGGCGAGGAAGGTCAGAAGCGACGAGGAAGCGTAGTAGGTCTGAGAAATGTCAGACTTTTGTGAAAAGTTCTTGTTAGGTAGCCGGGTAAAAAAAAGGCCACCCCTGGGGGTGACCTGTAAATTCTCAAGTCCGAAGGTGTTTATTTAGCTAACCAAGCTCAATCAGCGAACGATTGCGCGTGACAGCCAGAACGCTCTTACTTCTCTGTAAGCGGTTACCAGCTTAAGCTTCAATGGTGTGCTGTGAACTGTGGGAGCAACCGGTACTGCTGGCGCAGGAGCTGGTCCAATGATAATTGGTCCGCTCGCGAAACTGGAAGTTGCGAAAATTCCCAGTCCTAATACCGTTGCCAGCAATGCTGAAGCGAGAATCCGTTTTTTCATCTAGTCTTTTCACCTCCGAACTTTAGGTGTTTTTGCCGGGCATTCTTTTGGCAATTTAACTATCATAGAATGTACCCGGACTGCTAAACCTTGACAATATCATAGCACGCGTCCATCACATTAAAAATAGTAAGAACCCCAATTATTTAGCCGTCCAATGGAGAACCACCTTGCTCGATTTTTTCCTAGTTACATGTTGTTCGATTCTCGGACTTATAGGACACGGAGCCACAAAGAACAAATGGCTCGAATGGCTTCTGCGCCTGATCATGTTATGTGTCGTGCTCTTCGAGTTCATCGTCATGGTCATGGCTGCAGGTCTGACCAACTGGGCCTATTGGACACTAATGGCGATGCAAATAGCCACATTAGTAGATCTGCTCAAGCCCGGTCGCCGCATTTTCTCAGCAATTTTTACAGCAATTGACGGCTTAGTTTCTCTCCGCGTCATCACCGGTCCGCTCCGCCACAAGCTTTCACCGCTGAAAGCACTGATGAGCAGACTGATTTTCATCCCGACGTCTATTCCACATATGGTTGGGATGTTCATCTATATCACAACTTTTGGTTATTTTTTGCATGTCATCAGCCCGGTCAACATGCAGTTCCCCGCCATCCCGATGCCGCTGCCCGTGTCGATCTCGCAGCTATTCACCTACAACGGACTTGGTCTTGTTATGGTGAGCTTCTGCGGTGTCGGTATCTTCGTTTCCCGAAATTGGAAAGAAGCGTGCAAGCGCCTCGGCTGGGAAAAACCGCAGCTCAAGCACGTCGGCATCGGCATCTTGCTTGTTGTGTTCAGCTTCGCTTATGACCTCATCTGGTCGCTCTACACGCACGCCATACCAGGACAAGATCTGGCCACGAAGCTTTCTGCCTACAATTCAGGAACCTTTGCAGTGGGCAGCGACTTCGGAACATCAGTTCTCATCGCCCTTTTTGTGGCCATCTGCGCAGGCGTTGGGGAAGAAACATTGATCCGAGGCGCCCTGCAACCAGCAATCGGAATTCTGCCGGCAGCTTTCCTGCACGGCGTTTTGCACGCCCAATTTTCGCACGCGCCGATATTCATCATCCAGGTCGCCATCTGGTCATGCGTATTCGGACTTGCCAGGCGCTTCACCAACACTACAACTACAATTATCGGCCACGCCGGCTTCAACTTCGTCACTACCTTTCTTTTCGCATTCAATCCATGATCTTTGAGAAACGAAGCGGCACGGCAGAAACTAGCCAGGCTCGGCAGAGACTAGCCACGCACGGCAGAGACTAGCTGGACACAGCAAAGACTAGGCACGGCAGAAGCTAGCCAGGCACGGCAGAGAGTAGTCTTTGCCGGTCTCACCATATATGGTGCGGAATTCGATCCGGTCTCGAAGGATCGCTCGCCGGATCGCAGTCATGCACTACCTGCAAATGCGGCAGCAAGATAAAACGTTCTTGACAAGCGCCTATAAAGGCGTAGAGTTAATTAGGATATTTTACTTACTAATCACAATTGAATATCACTGGCGTTGGTCGAGGGAAATCCCCGCTTCTAGCCCAGGAGATTCCTGTATGACCAACCACCTCACTGACCATGAGATTGCGCCATCCGACACTAAAAAGCCACCAGGAGACACGAGTTCAGAAAATCAGAATCGCACTTTAGAAAATCCGGCAGAAAACTTACTAACTGAAGAAGAAAAACTGCTTCAAAGCCTTAAGCAGTCTATCGATGATGGCGACGAGTCCTGGGATCACGAGCCCTTGATTCCAGCATTGCGCTACTTCAAGCTAGCCGAATCGGACCAGCTTTCAAGCACCGCCGCAAGCGCTTCGGTGAATCCTCCATCAAGCTTACTCGATGTCTCAGCAAATCGTTTGCCGAGCATCCGGAGCACGCTCGGATCATCGACCGATACCTGCCCGGCGAAGGATGCGCCCAGCGACGAGGATATAAGGTTGGGTAAACTGCTCGTCGATCTCAGTCTCGTCACAGACGACCTGTTGCAGCACGCCATTGAGATGGCGCTCAAGCTGAACATTCCGGTCGGCCGCGTTTTAATCATGTCTGGATGGCTGACTGACACTCAACTTCATGTAGCTGTGCAAATTCAAGGATTGCTGAAAGAAAAAGCGCTCAGCAAAGCAGCGGCGATCAAGCTCGGCGAGGTCATGCTCAATCGCAGGTTGCCGCTCGATCAGGCGTTGGCAGAAATCGGACAT
Source organism: Pseudomonadota bacterium (assembly GCA_021324135.1). Classification (GTDB taxonomy): domain Bacteria; phylum Cyanobacteriota; class Vampirovibrionia; order Obscuribacterales; family Obscuribacteraceae; genus JAJPJO01. The sequence goes on along the minus strand of JAJPJO010000442.1, from coordinate 14,876 downwards.
GAAGAGACAACCTTCATCGATCAGCTGGCGAACGATCTGCAGCGCTGTGATTCGATCAAGCTCGGCGAGCTCTTCGTAGCCAGTGAGATAATCAGCGAGGAAGCGCTCGAAGAGGCGCTGGCCAAGGCAAGGGCCCTGGGTCTGCCGCTCGGTCGCGTTCTCATGCTTTCCGCTTCGGTGACGCCTCAATTGCTTGAGACCGGAGTGAATGCCCAACGCTTCGTTCGTCAAAACAAAATCAAAAAAGAGGATGCGATCGCGGCATTAAAAGCAGCGGCGCAGCGACCGGAGAACGGCGCCACTTGCGATTTGCAGCAGCACAAACAACCATCGATCAAGAACATCAGGCTCGGCGAGCTTCTTGTTCTTGCCGGAATTTTGTCGGAACAGCAGATCGAATATGCACTCGAGATGGGCTTCCTTAACAATTTGCCGATTGGCAAAGTTCTGATTGAGCTTGGTCTCATTTCAGAGAAAACGATTGAGAATGCCTTGCAGCTTCAGAAGCTTGTCAGCAACGGATCGCTGAACCCACTCGAGGCTGTTTACGTTCTCATCGATATTCACTTTCACGGCGCTACACCGGCGCGCGCCATTTCCGACAACGTCGGTGCCAAACGCAACACCAGTTTGCAATTCACCGACTATCTCGTCAAGTCAGGCGTCATCTCACAAAAGGCGATTGAAGAAGCGATCGTGCAAGCGCTGAAGAATACCCATCTTGCCGGCAGAGCGCTTCTAATGACCGGTGCGCTGAGTGAAACCACGCTGCAATCAGCCTTGCGCTCCTATTTTTACATCCAGGAGAAGATGTTGTCGCTTGAGGAGGGCGTTTTCATATTCGATCATTGCCAGCGCATGGGACTGTCGGTGGAAGAGATGCTCGAGCAGCTCGGCTGGACGCTTACCGAGCAGAAAGCGCAAGCAGAAAAGGTCGAATGACTTTTCGCCGGATAAGGGACTTTTGATCTCGGCTAATTAGATGCCGATGTCGGCGGCTGAATTTGCCGAAGCGCTTGCTGAGCCGCATGTCTCAAACTGACGTCTGCATCCTCGCTCGCCTGAGTCAAAGCTGGAATGGCAGCACTGGCAGCCGAGCCCATGTTTCCCAACGCTCTAGCCGCTGAAGCACGGTTGTAGCGCGTGCCGGACTTCAGGATCTCGATCAGCTTCGGCACAAGAGCGGCGCCCTTCGGTCCAATATTGTAGACCTGCATCAAAGCGGATTGCGAGACCATCTGATTCGGATCGCTGAGCAAGTTGGCGAGCTCCTTAATGACGATCTCGTTTTCCGGATCGATCTGTCTCAGGGCATTCATGCAACTGGAGCGCATATTGGAATCACTCTCGCTCTTCAGCGCACCGACCAGTTTTTCAACAGCCGCCTTGGCGCTCGGTCCATACTGCCCAAGAGACTGAGCCACTCTTGTGCGTACCGTCAGGTAGTTGTCGTTTAACGCCTCAGATAAAGCCGGCACTGCCACAGCCGGATTGTCCCGGTAGCTGCCCATGGCACCGGCGGCGGCGGCACGAACGGCGGCGCTGTCGTCATGTTTCAGCACGTCCACCAGAATCGCCGTGGATGCTTCATGCAAAGCTGGTCTTTCTTCATGCGCCAGCCGGGCGAGTGAATCGACTGCCGTTCGCCTCACTGATACCTCCGGACTTGTCTTCAGGGTATCAATAATCGCTTGCTTGATCGAATCGCTCTTCGGACCAAGATTGCCGAGCGTTTGAACCAGGCTGGACTGCACCTCGGAATCATCGCTGGCCTTGAGAATGCCGATCAGTGTTTTGATTGAGCTATCAGAGAGTGTGAAGTCCTGGCCATTGAAAGAAAGACGCTGCAAAAGCTGCGATGCATGTTTCTTCAACTCGGGATCGTTGGTATCGAGCACGTTGACGAGCGCTTCCGCAGACTCATTTGGGTGGCGGCGCAAGTCCTGCTCGATCTGATAGATATTGGCGGCGTTAGTGCCCGAGTAATTCTTGAGCAGTTTGACCACTTCCTTGACGTTGCTCGATGATGACAGTCCGGGCACCGCTTGGGCGCGACCAACCGTGTTGACCGAGATCAGGAAGCAGGCGCCGCTAGCCGCTAAGCAGGTACCCAACAATCTCACTTTAGTGTTGCTTGCTAGTTTCATGATTCACCTCTGCTCTCAGAGAAGTGCAGTGCCTATCATATGCCCCTTGTTGCTCATGATACACGCTCATCCAAAAGGTGTGCACCGGAAAAACCCTGTCAATCTTTCTTCTCGAGCGACACCTTGATTGCTTGCGGAAAATAAATCGAGGCATTTTCCATATGAGTGCTAAACGTATTTGAATTGCGGCAGTAGGTAACGATCAATTCTCGAGGACCGTCAGTCAGCTCTTGATGTGTTTTGGCGCTGTAAACGCCAAGAGAAGCGTCCCTCTCCGGGCAGTCATAAAGCTTGACCGGCTCGCTCCAGGGTCCCTCAGGAGCGCGAGCGTAGCGAAGATAAATCGCCTTGCTCAATGGCGGCATATAAACCGCCGCCAGTCCTTTCATGCCACCAATGGCGGTGACAGACATCTCCGGTCCTGCATCAGGGAAAAGAATGGCAGGATCGCGAAGCTGTCTAAGCCAGGCGTTTTCCTTCTCGACATCGCAGAGATATTCCATGGCTTCATACTTGCCGGCGCTCAGGTCTTCCTTCAAAATGCGAGCCAGAATCAGGGGATGGGCGTCGAGCCCTTTTGCCGCCCTCTCGTACGAGCAGTAGATGTACACATACTTGCCGTATGACAGACAAGCAGTGCCATACTGAATTGCCTGCCCGTCGTTCGCCAGTGGGTGGAACGAGCTTTTCCAGAGCTCTACCGGGTCGTCCGGATTTTCGACGCACAAAATCACATCGGTTATGAAACGAAATTGGAACGGCTCGGGCTTTGATGGATCGGCTGTAATCTTATGGAGAAACATATAAAGCTTGCCATCAATAACGGTGCCATCGCCTGGCCAGAAATAGGTGCCGGCCTCGCCGGTAACCCACATAGAACGTGGCTCCTGGAGCGTTTTTCCCCAATGGAATGTAAACGGGGCCGATGCGTCCTTTAAATTCTGGAGGGCAATCGAGTTATTGATCATCTTCGCATTGATGCGACGATTGTCCTTTATCTCACCGATGAAGGTATCACCGAAAGTCCATAATGTCTTCTTTTCGTTCAACGGAATTGAATATGCCGAATCAGCCCCGGTCCAACCATAGCGCACCTTGAATTTCTCGTTCAATACCGCATATGGTGCGACTGCTTTGATCAGCGGAGGGCTCGGCGTCTGTGAGCTGTACTTTGCAAATGCGCTAAGCGCCCCTGGCGGCCCGGCGATCGGCAGAGCCGCGCAGGGCAATGCCGCCGCAACAAGAACCAGAGCCGTTTTCGATCGTAAAGAAAGCCTCCGAGCTTCGGTCATGACTCGATCCGTTCTAGCTTGGTTTGTCCTGGCCGCCCTCAGGCTTGTCAGTCTTATCCGGCTCGTTGCCTTGATTCAAACCAAGCGGATCGGCGCTTATTATTTGCTGAGGAACCTCGCCCAGTCCCTTGGTCGGATCTGTCGGCTCGGCTTGGGCGGCAGAGGCATCGGAGGTTTTTGGGCCTCCATTACTCTTACCGTTGCCACCGCCATTGGTGCTCATCTGCGCCAATGAATCGAGTAAGCCAGCCGGATTGATCGGATTCACACCGACCAGCTTCCGCTCAGCCATCTGCCTCAACTCTCTGTCGATATCCGATGATGTCTTATACGGTTCGAGGATTCTGACGAGATCGTTGAAGTACAACGTTTCTCGTTCTACCAGAGCGGCAGCCAGCTTATCCAATTCAGCACGCTTCGAGAGAAGCAATTCTTCCACGCGCTTGTAGCAATCATCGACTATCGCCTTGATGTCCATCTCGATTTCGCGCTGCGTGTCGTTTGATATATTGCTTGGCAGAGGCGAATCTGAGTTGTTGCGAAAGGCACGATCCGTATTGAATTTGAAACGTCCCATACCGCACTCCCGCACCATGACCGATGCGAGATAACCTACCTTTTCGAAGTCGTTAGCCACACCGGCAGTGGTTGTGCCCATCATGATGTGCTCCGCGATATAACCACCAAGAAGCGCTTCGATGTCGGAGAGGAGTTCGTTCTTGTTGCGCGCATGGTGGAATTGATCTTCCTTTGACACTCTCCAGGTGAATCCAAGTTTTTCCCCATGAGGAACTATAGTGATTACTTGAATGCGCGCCAACTGATTTTTAAAGTACTCTACAATAGCGTGTCCAGCCTCATGATAGGCTGTCTCCCAGAGATCACGGAGAACGACGTTCTGCCTTCTCTGAATGCCGAAGTGCACCCTCTGCACGGCCTGCAGCAAGTCTGCGTGCCCAAGCACCTTTCGTCCCTGGCGAACCGCGACTAATCCGGCTTCATTGACGATGCTCGCAAGAACAGCACCGGAATCAAAAACCGTCATTCGGGCAATCTCTAGAACGTTGACTGTTTCATCGCAATTCAATTTCTTCAAGTAATGCTTGAGGATAGCTTCGCGACCATCAAGATTGGGCAGCGGTACTTCAATGCGCTTGTCGAAGCGGCCTGGTCTGAGAATCGCCGGATCCAGATCATCGGCAGTGTTGGTGGCGGCAATGGTCAGTACCTTATGTTTGCCGAATCCGTCCATCTCCACAAGCAGGGCATTCAGGGTTCGATTCACTTCGTTCTGCCCGCCGCCCCTGGTGTCATGCGCTCTTTTAGAGGCGATGGCATCAAGTTCATCAATAAATACAATGGCTGGTTTGCCGCTTCGGCGTGCCTGCTCATAAACGGCACGAACGCGCTGGGCGCCCAAACCGACCCAGACCTGCACAAAGTCAGTTCCGGAGAGCGGGAAGAATTGCACTCCGGCTTCATTTGCAATTGCCTTGGCCAACATGGTCTTACCGGTGCCCGGTTTGCCAACCAGCAGAATGCCCTTAATCGGTTTGAGCCCGGCTTTTTCGACAAGTGAGGCATTCTTCAGCAAAGCCACCACTTCGGCAGCTTCAGCCTTTGCCTCGTCAATGCCATGCAAATCATCGAGCTTGACTTCCAAATCTGGTGCCCGAGACATGCTGATGCCGGAGGTGTTCAACTTATGACCGGCAGTTGCAGAAAAGCGCGTGCAGGCCTCTTCCAACTGTTCCCAGTGAACTTGCTTTTGCCCGGCACGGACCGCTAATATCGCAGCTTCATTGACGCATCCGGCAATGTCTGCACCAGAGAAGTTGAAGGATAGTTTCGCCAGCTCATCGAGATCAGGCTGTTCCGCCAGTTTTATCTTGCTCAGATACTTCTGGAAGATTTTCTTTCGCGCCTCGGTATCAGGAAGCGGCACGTAGAGCTTACGATCGAAGCGTCCAGCTCGCAGAAAAGCCGGGTCCAGAGTCTGGTCATTATTGGTGGCACCAATGGTGATGACATTGCTGCGCCCGATCCCATCCAGCTCAACCAAAATCTGGTTCAGTTCTTCAGTTCGCTTGCTTCCGAACTCACTGACCGTTCCACCGACTGCATCGATCTCATCGATAAAGACAATGGCGGCGGGGCTTTTGCGGGCCTGGTTGTACAATGCACGAATCTTTGCCGCACCTTCTCCTTTAAGAAAGCTGGAGAAGAAACTGGCACTGATGCCAAAGAACGGAACACCGGCCTCGTTGGCAATCGCTTTTGCAAGCATGGTTTTACCGACACCGGGCGGTCCAATCATCATGATGCCTCTGGGAATCTTGGCACCGATCTCTCTTAGATCTTCACCGTGCTTGAGAAAATCAAGAATCTCGGAAATGTCCTGCTTGACCTCGTCGATTCCGATGACGTCGGCGAGCCGCACTGTAGGATCGTGGGTGATCAACTCCACACCAGATGTGGTGCTGCGCTCCAACCCGACGCCTACATGCTCCAGAGCTTTCTTAAGCATCTCGGTGTTCACCGTATTCGGACCACCAGGGCGCCGGGCAATCAAGGCTGCTTCGTTTACAACACTGGAAATTTCAGCTGGGGAGTAACCTGCCGTTAAGTCCGAGAGCTCCTCAAAATTGATTTCCGGCGCGTGAACAACCTTGTCGGTGTAGTACTTAAATAGTTCCTTTCGCTCATCCGGACCGGGCGGTTGGAAGTAGATGCGGCGCTCCATACGCCCGGCGCGCATTAAGGCTGGATCAAGCATGGCATCATTATTGGTGGCACCGATTACCACTATGCGAGAGCCCTGGAAGCCGTCCATTTCGGTCAGCAGCGTGTTCAGTGTCATATTCTGATCGGACTGTGCGCCGAAGCCTCTGTCTTCTTTTCGGCGCGTTCCCATGGACTCGATCTCATCAATGAACACGATGCATTGATCGTGTTGGCGCAATTTTCGGAATAAGGTCTTGAGCTTATAAACGCCGAGACCGTAGATAATGCCGCTAAATCCGGCGCCATCCACGACATAGAAAGGTACACCGACCTCATTGGCGATCGCCCTGGCAAACAATGTCTTACCGACGCCCGGCGGTCCGATGAAAAGCATTCCCTTGGGTACGTCTGCGCCCGACTGGATGTAGTGCGTTTTATTGGCGAGCATGTCGATCACTTCGCGAATTTCCTGCTTCGCTTTGTCGTTGCCGACGAGCTCATCCAGATACTTAGGTGCTTTGGGATGGATAGGCGGATCCAGAAACATAAAACCGAACATCGAACGCCATATGCTCTTCGGCGCCTTTGCATCGGCTCTGGGCGGCAGCGGAAAGATGATTTGCATGGCAATGTAGTACTGCAGGCACATCACCAGAGCACCAAATATGGCGGCAGCAATAACGGTGACCACCGAGTACTTCATCAAGGCGGGGAAGGAAAGGAATGGGTTCCACCACTGCGCTGTAAGAATGAGGAGCAGAGTCCATGCAATCAATAGAGTCCATCGAGCCCATTTTTTCATTTTGCTTCTTTCCTATTCCAATTATCGAGACTTCGTTTCAACCCGCTCCGGATCAGTGTATGTAAGGGTGCAAATATCCCGGCAAACCACGTTCGCCATCAAGGTCAACATTCTGAATCATCTTATTTGGACCTTTCTTGTCTTCGAATTCGTACTCGCCTATTGTCCACTCCGGCACGTTGGCGGGGAATTTCGCTCTTCCCATCTCACCAATCTGAACACCCATTTTGTAAGGTGGGGCAAACTGACCACCAAACAAACAGCTGATCGATAGAGCAAACAAGGCTGCGTATATGTACTCCTTTCTCACGACCCTCAGTTACTCCTTGGAGCGTCAGGCACCTTTATGTTATTGACGGCAAGCCAGCTCTTCATGCCCTCTATATCGCGCGCACCAGATGTGGAATCAACCAGATGACCTTCGGCAAACAGACAAAAGGCCGGCACTCCTTCCACGTTATAGCGCTGTGCCAGGGCGCTGCTCTTCTCGGCATTGACTCTACACAACCGCACAACACCCTGACCGTTGTACGCCAGCTTCCCAAGAATCGGTTGCATCGAGACACAGTGCGGGCACCTGTCCGTGTAAAACTCGACCAGGACTGGCTCATGACTGTCGAGGACATAGCCCTGAAACGAGCCTTCATCGACATTGGCAACCAGTGACAGACCAGCTTGAACCGTCGGATCGTTAGCTGCCGCGCTGCTGGCCTGAGCAGCATCGGGAGAACCACCGCCGCCTGGATTACCTGAATTCATGCCATTTAAGAAACTGCCCACAACAAGAGCGACGATAAATGCTATGGCTATCTGCTTCATCCACTAAACCTCAAAAAACAAGGTAGGTCCTCAGACCTACCTTTAATATTCCCATATAATGCGGCGCAATGCGCAATCGTTATTACTTGCCGCGCTCCGGGCTTAAGGGATAATCGATCACATGGATAACCCCATTGCAGCATTTGATGTCGGACTTGGTGACAAGCGCGCCATCGACGATCAGATTGCCGTCCGGCTTGCTGTCTACCATCAGGCTTTCGCCTTCAACTGTAGGCACTGAGCGCTTCTGCGCCAGATCAGCAGCCGTCATGCTGCCCTTAACGACGTGATACTTGAGCACTTGAGCAAGGTGTTTGGCGTCGGTCAAGAGCGCGGCTCTTGTTTCTTTGGGAAGCTTGTTGAATGCTTCATCGTTGGGGGCGAAAACGGTGTAAGGACCGCATTGCTCGAGAGTTTTCGACAAACCGGTCGTATGAAGCGCGCCGCTCAATGTTTTGAAAGAGCCATCGGCTTTGGCTGTCTGAACGATGTCTTTGCTGGCTTTACATTGAGTCGCGCAGGCCTTCGCGCATTTGCCGCGCTTGCCTTTCTTGGCCTCAGCCGCATCGGTGCTCGCAAGGGCGCCCAGAAGAGCAAAAGCCATCAAAAAAGCTGCTGTCCGCTTCATTTCCATCATCTACCCCTTTGTTTATCGATCCTAGTTTCTGACCTTATCAACCGAAATTTGCATGATTATATCGCCCCGCTCGCTCGCCGCTTACTCGACTGCGAGCAGAACTCTGAATTTTACAGATGCTTGCTGATTGCCGAGATGACTTGCTCTTTCGGTCTGAGTCCGACCAGCTTTTCGACCACTTGACCTTTCTTGAAAAGAAACATCGCCGGAATGCCCGTGATCTCATAAGCCTTCGCGGTCTTGGTATTCTCGTCGGTGTTCAACTTGACCACCTTGAGCTTGCCCTTCATTTCCTTTGAAATCTCTTCGATAATCGGAGACATCTTCTTGCAGGGTCCGCACCAATCGGCATAGAAGTCGACTAATACAGGCGTATTCGACTTGAGCACTTCCTTGTCAAAGTCCGAATCGCTTACGTGCTGCAGCGCTTCCTTCTTGCCTTCCTCGGCCTGGGCAGGTTTGGGGTTGGCAAGCAAGAAAACGGACGAGGCTATGGCCACGGCCGGGATAGCAAGTGCCAGAGCCACCATGGCTGTGATGCTTTTCTTGTGCATTCTTCAGTATCCCTTTTGAAATGGTGAAACAAACGAACAAAGCAGGCTCGTGACCTTCCACGAGCTATGCGGCACGGCGATGAGGCGGGAACGCCGCCCTATACGTGCTTATTGATTGCCGTAGCTAGAGTCGATTTTGGAACGGCTCCAACTACTTGCTCGACTACCTGTCCTTGTTTGAACAAATAGAGGCTGGGAATTCCCCTTATGTGGTACGCCTGGGCTGTCTTAGGATTCTCGTCGGTATTCAGCTTGACTACCTTGATCTTTCCTGCGAAATCCTTAGATAGATCCTCGACGACAGGAGCGACTGCCTTACAAGGACCACACCACGGAGCCCAGAAGTCTACCAGCACCGGGATGTCAGCTTTGAGAACTACTTGCTCAAAGGTTGCATCGGTTACATTCGCCACAGTAGACATTTTCGGAAACGACCTCCAGAACTTACTTCCTCTGGGAAATTATATTCACATCTCAACAGTTTCCCACACAAACGCCGTTTTGTCTTAAAGGTCTCATCCCTCAGCCATCAAAACGGCGCCGGAATGTATTCAATTTGTTGACTGGCGCGCGTTTTGAGACAGTATCCTGCCCGCGTAAAAATTGGGTGAGAAAAACGACCGGACCCGCCGTCTTCTATGGAACTCTTCGATATACATCGTTTCATCCATGAATGGGCGCACATATCGGGCGTTTACTCGATAATATTAATTGCAGGGACCCTGCACCTACCGCCTGGCTTCGTGCGGCTGAGGAAACGCTCAAACGACGACAAATGCTCAACAAGCTTCTCAAGACAAAAGTTTACAGATGGTTCTTCAGCAGCCTGGCTAACCAACTGCTCTTCACCTACCTGCTGATTATCACCATTTCGCTTGTCGCCGTCAGCTTGTGGGCATTGCTCACTATCAAGAGCGAATCGATCACCGACCTGCAAAAATCTCTGGAAGTGGAAGCGGTCACCCTCGGTCTGGAAATCGACAACGACCTGGGCCTGGATTCAGATGCCGCCAGAGAGCGAATCCAGCACGCGGTCGAAAGACGTGCCACCAAACTCGGTGCGGCTATTACGGTCGTGGATCGGGACGGGCATGTCCTTGCCGACTCCGCTCCTGAGGAGAAGACGTTGGCCGGCGGGGCAATGCCAAGTACAAGTTCAACCGAGCGCGGTAACATTGCCAACGAATCTGAAATCAACGACGCTCTGGCCGGGATCATGGCTGTAGTGCGAAGGAACGAGCGCGCCACTAACACAAACTGGCTCTATGTCGCTTACCCGATTCGCTCAGCCGGCGTCACTGCCGGGGTTATCCGCGTTGGTGTCCAGTTGACCGAGGTCGAGCAGCGCCTGAAGAGAGATTTGATTGTCTTCCTGGAAATCACACTGTCGACAGGCGTCGTCACCGTTCTGATCAGCCTGTGGCTTGCCGAGCGGGTAACGCGACCGGTCAAAGACATGAGCAAACTCGCCAAGGAGATATCCGTCTCCGGCGACCTGTCGAGCTTCTTGCCTGTAGGACGCAGAGATGAGATCGGTGAGCTCAGTCTTTCATTCAACCAGATGATTGGGCGATTGCGCGAGCAAGAGCGGTTGCGCCAGGAATTCGTCGCCAACGCCAGTCACGAATTAAAAACGCCGGTCATGGCCATCGGTTCTGTTGTCGATGCGCTCATGGCTGGTGCAGCTGAAGATCAAACCTTACGGGATAAATTCCTCAAATCTCTGGAGAAACTGGTCGATCGACAGTCTCGTCTAATCAAAGACTTGCTCGACATTTCAAAACTAGACAGCGCCTCCGACAAGTATTCGCAGGCTGATGTCAATCTGGTGCAGGTCATAAGCGAAGCGCTCGATGAAGTCAGGCAACAAGCCCAGGCAAAAGAGATTGAGTTGCAAATTCCCGACTGGTTGGAGAATGGCAATGGCTATGAGTTCAAGGTTCTGGGAAACAACAATGAGTTGCAGCGCGCCTTCAGCAATCTCCTGATCAACGCCGTCAACTATACGCCCAATGGCGGCAAAGTAACGGTTTCCACAGGCGATCCTGATCCGTCGCGGGTGCAGATTCGCATTCAAGACACCGGGGCTGGTATCGCTCCAAACGATCTGCCCCATATATTTGAACGATTCTACCGCGGTGAAAAATCACGCACCCGCGAGGCAGGGGGCTCCGGATTAGGACTGGCAATCACGCACGAGATCGTCGTGCGCCATCATGGAACGATCGACGTTCAATCAACTCTCGGCAAAGGCTCCATTTTTACAGTGACACTGCCGATGGTGCAGAGCTGAACTCATTTGCCCGCTTCGAGCTCAATCTCTTCCCGCAATTCCTTCCAGGCGGCGCCAAGATCGCTCCAGGCGATATCCATCGCTTTCTTGAGCTCGTCCCATTTTTCATCGGGCGCTTCAACCAACCGCTCGATGGTGCGCTCGAAATGTTCCATTTGCCTCTGCATCACTGCCATCGCCCTGGCATATGCCGGGGATTCGGAGATGCCCGCCTCGAGCCGGGCATCAAAGCTTGTTTCGCTGCTCTCGTTCTCAGGCTCGGATCTTTTGCTTCCCGCTTGAGCTGCCCTCAATGCTTCTTGCAAGAGATTGAACTCGCTTCGCACATCGTGAAGAAACAACGCCATCCCGGTTTCATATTGGGCGCGTGTGGCGGTCTCCATGTCTTGCAAGTCTTTCAATTCTTCGACTTGGATTGCATCCAGCTCACAAGTTTTGGCCAGATTCCCCAGCGTGCGCTGGGCTCGCTGGTGCACCTGGGGGGTGGGATCATTCTCCAACTTCTTCAAAATCGGAATCGGCGTATATAAGCTCTCCGCCACGGCATAGCGCACGAGCGGACTCAAATCACGCGCCAACTGCTGCAAAACGTGATAGGGAATGCGAGGATTTTTGGCAACCTCGATGCGAACGGCACCGGTCGGATCATTCGCCAGCGCCTCAAACACATCCTGAGGCGCGGCAATATTGGCAGCGACTCGCTGCCTCAAGGAAGGCTCGTTCGACTGGCTGTACTTGCGCAACAGCTCCCCGGATGTGAGCGTCGAGCCAGCAAGCATGTAGTCCGTTGCACTCGGGCCGATCGCGCCGGCAGGCAACTCATTGCCATTGACTTCAGGGGAATCTCCTGAGCCTGCGAACCCCGACGATCCTGAAGCGCCGAACCCCGACGATCCTGAGGCCGCGCCAAAGATGTGCGGCGCCGACTCAGGTCCGTTGGTGAAGTCGTGCGTACCTCTGCGTGCAGGCATGATCCATCCCCCATGAGCTCATACGCACGCTCTATAGCATCTGATCGAAGGCGGAATGCCGCTGGCCGGACTTCTGTCATGAAGAGATCATATCGAGATCGTTCATCAAGTCCATCAAAACCGAGAGACTTTCACGGAGCTGGCGCGCATCATACTTCCATCGCTCTAGAAATGCGATATATTCGCCAGGCTCAACAGCAAATGACTTCTGGCTCTCTGAGCCATTTTTCGTCTCAATCGCCACAGTGATCTTCATTAGAAGCTCTTTCAAACGATCATCATCCTTGAGTTCTTTCAATATGAAAAGACATCGTTTTGTAACCACGAGGGAACCCTGCGCTTGATTCGCGCGTTCGGCGCGCAGATGCTCTACTCTGGCTGCTGTCGACATGACTATGTTCTTGATCAGGAGATCGTAGGAGGGGATCGCAGTCCGGCGAATAGCCTCGACTATAGTTTGCGGAATCTCATCGCCAAAGGGCCAGTCCCCGGTTAACAAGGCGACAAAAAAGCCCCGAGCCGATGCCACGTCGCGGAGCAAAAGCTCAGCCTCGCGCATGAAATCCGGCTCGGAGATGCTATGCGAATTCAGATTCTTGATCAGCCGAGTGCTCAGCTCGATCGCTTCTTCAAATGCAACTTTTCCCTGCATACGCCACCATAGAAAGAAATTATATTGCGCAAAGCGGTTGCGCTTCTGCTGATTGAACAGCCATGTGCAATGATAATGCAGAGGCAGAAAAAAATGTTTTCAAAGAAAGTTACTTCCTTGATTGCACGCTTGACCGGACGAAAAGAGCCGGAGCCGCTCCCGGCTGAGAGCGAGGACGATGTCTGTTGTCAGGGAAACGTCCACATTGCTTATAGAGGCATCAGCGATGAACGGCTCTATATGGCATATAACCGAAAATGGACTGAAGTTCGCTTCTTCAAGCCCAATGGACTGAGAGTATTCTGCGCCGATTGTCGAAGGCGCTTGCTGTAGGAAATTTGCTGTAGGAAAAGTGCGTGCCGGAGCTTCCCGATATCACCGCATACATTTTCGCGCTCGAATCGCGCATCATAGACCAGCCCCTCGAAAAAATTCGTTTAGCCAGTCCGTTTCTGGTGCGCACGTTTGAACCACCGATTGCGGATGCCGAGCGTCGGGTTGTGCGGAATCTGCGCAGAATAGGCAAGCGCATAGCGGTCGGACTCGAGGGCGATCTCTGGCTGGTCATCCATTTGATGATTGCCGGGCGCCTGCGGTGGAAGGAACGTGGAGCAAAGCTGGCTGGTCGTGTCAACCTCGCGTCATTTGATTTTCCAAATGGATCACTCGTTTTCACCGAGGCCGGATCAAAACATCGCGCTTCCGTGCATTTATTGAAAGGCGAAAAATCTTTGGATGCCATAGATCCTGGCGGCATCGAAGTATTCGAAAGCGACTTCGCAACCTTCCGAGCCGCACTGAGCGCCGAGAATCACACTCTTAAAAGAACGCTCACAGATCCGCGCATCATCAGCGGCATCGGCAACGCTTATTCAGATGAGATTCTGCATGCGGCAAGACTGTCACCAATAGCGCAAACTCAAAAGCTGAGCGCAGATGAGTGGGAGCGTTTGTACACGGCGACGCGCGCAACTCTGCAATTGTGGATCGATCGATTGCGTAATGAAGCGGAAAAAGGATTTCCGGAAAAAGTAACGGCCTTTCGACCAGAGATGGCTGCGCATGGCAAATATGGGAAACCTTGTCCGGTGTGCGGCGAAAAGATTCAGCGCATTCGATACGCGGACAATGAAACGAACTATTGCGCGCGCTGTCAAACAGGCGGCAAACTCCTGGCCGATCGAAGCCTCTCGAGACTATTCAAAGCGGATTGGCCGCGCACGCTTGAAGAGCTCGAAGCGATGAAACAGTCGCACCGGCAGTGATGGCAGCTCGAAGCGATGAAGCAGTCGCACTGGCGATGATGGCAGCTCGAAGCGATGAAGCAGTCGCACTAGCGATGATGGCAGCTGACCATGCAAATACAAGCGTTTGATCTAGAGCAGAACTGAATGGATTGATCTACAATTACCATCGTGCAAAATTTGATGCAGATTTCTGTAGGTCGCGCCGGGATCAGACAAGGTCTCAAAGAGATGCGCGACAATGCTGATTACATCCTTGCTGAACTGCCTGGGCTAAATGTCTCAAGTTCCTGGAAGCAACGCATAAAGTCTGAATGCGAAAAGTTTCTCGAGTCACTGAATGAGATAAACAAGAAGTTTGAAGTTGCCGATCAGCATGTTCGTCAATTCATGGACACTCCGACAAGTATCGCCGCGCACTCGGCCTTGAAGCTCTTGCAGGATGGGCTTAGCGAGTTTCGGCAACCTCTTTCAGAAATTCATGATCTTGTCGTCGCGCTGAAAGATCTGCCTCAAGAAGATTCGATTCTCTACCTATTGGTGGCAGAATCGGCAAGCAACATTTTGAGTGCGGAGGAACGGATCAGAAGCGGCGCCACAGATATTACAAGCGCGGTCAAGCTTGCAGTAGACAGTATTCCCAACGGTCCCAGCCAAGCAGATGGTAGCTCGTCGAGCAGTGATCTGAAATGGCTATCGTTACCTTGTGGGTTATGCGCTCGCTCAGAGACGATTGATATA
>JAJPJO010000517.1 GCA_021324135.1 Pseudomonadota bacterium | reverse complement strand
CCATCGAGGTTAGCTTCCTTGAGATTCGCTTCGCCCAGCTCGCTGGCGTCGAAGGCGGCCTGTGAGACGATGCTCTTTTCGAAATTAGCGCTGCGCAAGTCCATTGATCCTAGATTGGCGCCGGATAAATCGCAATTGGCAAAGTCCGTCTTTCTCAATGAGACCTTTGTGCGATGACGAGCCTCGAGCTCGTTGAATTCTTTGATACCGGATGCGCCACCACGCAGAAGCTTGATCATGGCTTCCTTCTCTTTAGCCTGCTCAGCTTTTTTGGCGGTCTCCTGCTTCCTCAGATCTTCATCGGAAGGAACGGACATGCCCAGGACCTCACACAAGCCTTTGATCAGCAGGGTCTTCACTTCCTTCGCTGTAGAGGAGCCCTTGCTCATCCTCGTCTCAATCGATTCGAAGTCGGGCGCGAATCCCTGATAGACAGAAGCGAGAAAGCGGAAGGCATCGGGCAGGGTGTTGAATGTCTGCCTGTCAAACCAGAAGGGTTGCCGCAGGGTATTGTTTTGCCAGGAGTTTTGAACGATCAGCTGGATATGACGCACGTTGCCATAACCGCCGCTGCTGAGATTAACACTGACACTCAAGTCTGCTTTTACCATCGAGAACTGCAAGATGACGCTCTGAGCGGCATTGAACGCCTTCTCAAGGGCAGCAATGTTCAGTCCGCAAACAGGACTGCTCGCTCGGCTCAATGACTCGCTCAGGCCCCGGGCTCTGCTGGTGTCGGCATTGCCGAAGTCGGCATTGGCGAGGTTGCAGTTCGTGAATGTGGCGTCGCCGATTCTGGCAGTCGATAGATCGCAGTATGCCAGATTTGCCCCTGTGAAATCGCAGCCGGACAAATCGGAGTTCTGAAACACCGCCCTTACAAGGTGTGCATTTTGGAAATTCACTCCTTTGAGATTGCCGCCAACGAACTGAGATTGGCTGACATCGCAGTCACTCATGTCGGCCGCCGAGAGATTGCAATTATCAAAGGTGCTTTGAACGATACCACATTTGGTGAACTTCGTTTTTTCCAGATTACAATGCTTGAATGATGCGCTCGCGAATATCATGTCATTTAGATTGCAGCTCGACATGTCGCAGGCATCAAAGCTGATCTGGCCGACAAAGCATGTTTCGACACGCGCTGCTTTGAGCAGGCACTGGTGCAAGTTTGAGAAGTAGCAGCGAACCAGGTGCGAGTTTGAGAGGTTCACATTCTTCAATTCACCAAAATGTGTTTCTTGCAGCTCGGCACGAGACAGGTCGCAATTGTCGGTATTGAGGCGATCGAATCGGAATGAGCGCAAAGCGATTCCACTCAGGTCCGCGCTGCAAACGTCCAGTCGATTGTTCTGCTGGTAAGCCCAGTAGTATCGGTATTCATGATTGAACAATATTGCCAGCCGTTCTGATTCTCCGGCTTTCATAAATTTGATCAGCTCATCGCGGTCGGGTATGCAGAAGCTGAATAAATCGTTCTCGTCGAATATAGCTATCTTGGCGCCTTTTTTGTTCAGCTTCTCGGCTTGCTTTGCCGCTGCCGGCGTGCCATGTGATTCGCTGCCGACGATGATCAAATCGAGGCTCTCATCGAAGTCTTTGGCCAGCTCGCCGCCCTCGCTGAGCACGACGGCGCGCACTGGTTGTTCCATCCCCCATCTGAATCGCCCGGCAAGCATGACTTTTTTATTGTGGAGCTTAAGCTCCGGTTTGGTTTTCGTGCTAAGGGATTCGACCATGAAATGTCCTCCGCCTGCCTGACGACATGATCGTTCTACCACCCCTCAAGATGATCTACTCGCGAGACCAGATGTAGTAGATAGGCTATTTTCCGAGTCAGTGAAACTCGTTTTTCGCATTCGGATCGATGAAATGCGGTGCCGAATCATCCTGTGACATGATCTTTCGCTTCAACGACTCGAACATCACCGGTCTGACTGTCACTAAGCCGGCAAAGGGATGTGAGTAATCCGCCAGCAAATAAATGTTCAAGGTTAGCGGCACCAGGAAGCAGGCCAAAACGGCGGTGTGAAAAGCTCTGTGCTCGGGTGCCATTAGAAAAGTCAAAGTGACGAGAGCGCTGGCGCCCACCGCGATGATGATCCAGAAAGAGAGAGATAACCCAGTCGGGTTATTGGCAGTTCTGACTCGCCGGTAGCCGCCCAGATCGTTCATCGCCTTAAAAAAGCCGTCGTAGATCGCCTGTTCGCGCTGGTCGTGCGGTTGAACCGACAGGGCAGCATTCCAGAGCTCATTCATAATCTCTTGCGACTTACTGTTTTCCTTATTCTCGACCAACAGATTCCACTCATCGTTTATGACGGAATCGGCATATTGACGGCAAAGAGTGCGGATTCGCACCCGGTCTACCTCCGAGAATCCCCGGGCATCGCGGAATACTTCTCCCAGAGAATTCGCTTCATTGATAATGTCGTTATGAGAGTTTGTGTAGTCGCGCATTGACTGGGCGATAAAAAAGCCAAGCAGGATGGCGAACATCATGCCGGTGACGTTGAATGTCTGTTGAGACACAGGGCGCAGAGCGACTTTCACGTCCTGAGGGATGAATTTTGTGACGCAGTATCCGCCGATTGACGAGAAGACGAACAAAATAGCCAGAAAGAGCAACATATCCAAGACAACAGGCATGAAAACCCCCCTTCATTTTGCCGGACGCTCATTCACGGAATTGTACAAGCAATTGTCGTTTACAATATGGCTGCCGGGTCAAGGCGATGTGAAACACTAACTTGCAATTTCTTCCTGTGCAGGGTTTTCCGGGCTGAAAGATTGAAGAAGGGAAATTAATGTCTGGCGAAATGACTGATGCGTTGCAGCTCGAGCACGAGACGTTCAGACTCCTTGTCGAGGCTGCGCCAAACGGCATGGTCATGGTGGATCAATCGGGCAAAATTGTTCTCGTCAATTCTCAGGCTGAAACATTGTTCGGTTACACGCGAGAAGAGATGATCGGGCAGGCGATCGAGATGCTTGTTCCCTCCAGATATCGCGGACAGCATCCGCAGTATCGCGATGATTTTAACGGCACTCCCCATGCGCGACCCATGGGTGTCGGGCGTGACCTCTTCGGTGTGAGAAAGGACGGCAAGGAGGTCCCCATTGAAATCGGCTTGAATCCTATTAATACCAGATTCGGTGCCTTTACGCTGGCGTCCATAGTCGATATTACCGAGCGAAAGAAAGCCGATGAATTGAGAAGAGCGCGTGACAAGGCTCTTCATGAGTCGCAACTCAAGTCCGCATTTGTTGCCAACATCAGTCATGAATTGCGCACGCCTCTTGCCGGTATAGTCGGGATGAACGAATTGCTGCTCAACAGCAATCTCGATGATCAGCAGAGAAAGTTGGCCGAGGCTATTCAAACATCGGCTCAATATCTCTTGAGCATCATCAATGATCTTCTGGACATTTCAAAAATCGAAGCGGGCAAACTCAATTTGCGCCGTATTCCATTCAGCTCGATATCGCTCGTGCAAGACACGGTCAGGCTCCTGGCCGACAATGCCAGGTCAAAAAAACTGGCGCTCATAACTCAAATTGATTATTCGATACCTGATTATCTTGTCGGTGATCCCGATCGCATTCGGCAAGTGTTGATCAATTTGCTGAGCAACGCAATCAAGTTCACAGAGAAGGGCTCGGTCAACATCGAGTCAAGACTCGAGGAAGAAAACGAGCTGGATGTGCGCGTCCGCTTTGTCGTAAAGGATACAGGTGTCGGCATTTCCGAGGAAGACACCCATTTGCTCTTTCAACCTTTTACGCAGCTGGACAGCTCGTCGCGCAAGCGTTTTGCCGGCACGGGCTTGGGTTTGAGCATCTCGCGCACGCTGGTGGAGCTTATGGGCGGAAAAATCACGGCTGAGAGCTCACCAGGTCAAGGCTCTACATTTTCTTTCGTTATTCCATTGCAAAAACTAGGGAAGAAGCTGGAAGGTTTCTCGCCAAGCGCCGAGCCGGACATGTTGCCTGATTCGCGTTTGCCAAAGTCCGGGCAGCGGCTGGTGCTGATTGTCGAGGACAATCCGCTCTTGCAACAATTGGCGCTCAAGCAGCTGGCTTTGATTGGACTCGAGGCCCAGGCGGTCTCGACCGGCCGGGAGGCAGTCCAGGCGGTCGAGGAGATTGCTTTCGATTTGATTTTTATGGATTGCAATTTGCCTGAGATGGACGGCTTTGAAGCCACCAGGGCGATCCGCCGGATTGATGCCGAGCGTGGACAGCGCACGCACATCATTGCTCTGACAGCCTCGGGCATGTCTGCTGATGTCGATAACTGCTATGCAGCCGGCATGGATGATTATCTGATGAAGCCCGTCACAATACCGACCCTGCGTGAAAAGGTCGATCGTTGGCTGGATCACGATGGCTCCGGGAAGTAAAGGATTTAGCCTCTTGATGCGGGCTTTGAGCGAGCTTCATCATCTAATCGGTTCAGCTTACCTCAGCTTTATTTCAGCTTGATCTCGATCAGTCCCGGCGATCCGGCTCGCTCTTCCTTGAACATATTCCTGATGCAGACGGCAATAGCCTGAGTAGCAGGTTGCGCCGGCGATCTTGATTTTGCGGTTGCACCGGATGTGGTGCCGGTCACGGCTAAAGGAATGCAAAGCTCTTTGCTGCCGCAGAAGTCTACCGAGAATGACTTTACCTGCCCGCCTCCGACAACACGTGAAAGCGCGTCCGGCAAGCAAACCCAAAGCAGATCACCATCCTGGTAGCCTTCTTCGATCCTGACGACCAGATCCACCGCATCGCCGGGGGCAAACACTTTCTGGCTGGCACCGTCCTTCTTGAGGGAGACGGACATGTCCACGCCGGCGGCGAAGGCCGTCCAATCCTCCTCGACTAATCGATCGACGCCGACTGATATGACCCCCTCGAGCACTTTGATCTTATCGATAATCTCAGTGGCATCGATGGCGTCGTTGAGTGTGAAGCTTCTGCCGTTCAGTTCCACTGTGCCACCACCTTTGGTGATGCCCGAGCGCTGAAGCTCCGACATGAGCGCTATGGCGGCTACCGAATCGCACGTCGAGTACAGCCTGCCTTGCTGGTTGAACTGGCTGATCACCTTATTAGCCAGGCTCAGCGCTTTTTTCAAATTAGCAGAGCCGCCGGCGCGCAACAACACAGCGGCGGCATAGCATGTCTCAATCCTGCTGTAGACGTTGACGCCCAGGTGTGAAACGGGCGTAGTTTGCAGAGCGTCACCGGCTGCCGTCGTTCTAGCCGTAACGAATTTAACTGGCTCGGCTGCCTGGGCGTCATCCGCCCCCTTGCCGTTAGTCTGCCTTTGATAGCGGATTACGGCATAGGCGTCCTGGCAGGAAGTAATTTTGCTTGGCGGCCAGGCAATCTTGTAGGCTTTCGATGTATCCTCGGCCATCGACAAGCCGCTCTCGATTGCCCCGGCGAGATCAGGGCTCAAATCCGACTGGCGCTCGTTTTTCAACAATGAGAGATTCCAGAGATATTGCGCCGCCATTCGTCCGTAATGCTGATTGGGCTCGTTGGCGACGTGCGGATAAGTCTTAAAGCCGCGGCCCCTCAGCCACATCTGCTCCTCGCGACGGATGCCGGCGAGAATGATCGACTCGGCTTTCTTCTTAACTGAATCGTCGCCGCCGGACAGCATGAACATGGCGCAGCCAGCCATGATTTTGGCTGCAGTCTGCTCGCAGCAACAATGACTGTAATCGGCGGTCGCTTCCACCAGGCATTCAAAACTGGCATCCAATCCGGGCAAAACGGAGAGAGCCTTGATGCTGATATCATCCGCGGTGCCGATTGTTTGCCCTTTCTCGAGCAGTTGCATGGTGCGCACGCGGTATTTCAGCTTGCCGGGGTGTTGAACCTGTTTGACGATTCGCTCGACTATCTTGTCGTCTTTATCGACAAGCATCGCCTCGTATTCGCCCGGCTCAGCATTAAAATGAAGTGTTGATGACCCTTTCAGCTTTGTTTTGGCAGGGTCGAACGGCTCGGCGTTTTGAAATAGAGCAACGGCGACTCCATCTTTGAGCAATTTGACGCTCAGGGCATCCGCCTGCGAAATGACATTGAGCTGCCCGACGACCTGGTCCTCGCCACGGGCGAACATCGGCAAACCGAGATGCAGGAACGGATCTTTAGCGGCTTTGAAGCGCGCCTCCTCGTACTGCCAGTTCATTCCATCGATGACGAATGCTTCAACAATGTAGTCGTTGTAATACTCAGGGAGGTAAACCTTGAGCTCGCCCTTGCTTCCTTTGATTTTCACAAAGCCGGCGTAAAGCACCTCAGGCTCTTCGCTCAAAAGAGTGATTGTTGATTGGTGCGTTTCCTCTTTCAGGGCAACTCGGACTGCCGCTAAATCACGGGCTTTGTCCTTGAGATCGGCAGCTAATGGGCGCGAAGCACTTGCTCCCTGGGCGCGCATCAGCATCCTTTCGCGTGGCATTTCATCAAACTCAGCATTTTGCGGCTCGCCTGCAGACATTGAAAAGATCGTGTTGCTCGCTTGATCGAGGATATTGTTCAAAGCGCGGAAGGCGCCCGCTACCGGATTGCTGAAACCGGCACTGCCGGGCGCCGGCGGTGGTGGCGCCTGCGGTGCAGGCATTGGTGCCGCAGGTGGTAGCGCCTGTGGTGCGGACATCGCCTGCCGAAGCGGGGTGCCTGTTCCCCAGCCGCTGCTCTCTGGCTGCGCCCAAGCGCCGCCGGCCGGCGGCGCGGCTCTCCACGGGTTAGAGTCGCGAATTGTTCCGGCGTCGTAAGATCCGTAAGAGGCACCGAAAAGCGCCGTTTGGCTCTGGCGCAAGCGAGTTGAAATCTCGCTGAGCGTCTCGGCGGCATAACCTATATTTAGGGTTTTTCCTGCATCCTCGACACAGCTTTTGAGCCGGGACGCCAGCTGGCTTTGAGGAGTATCCGTGCTGAGCAAACGCGCGTCCTTAACCACCACATAGAGTGAGGCATCTTTGTTATGATTGCCGGCGAGGCTGAATTTGATTTTTATCTTGTCTCCTGCCTTGCAAACGGATGGAATCTCAACTTGTGGTGATACCGCCGGTGGTGTAACGACCGTTGCCCAGCCTTCCCAGGCTTTGTCCGCGACAAAGGCGCCCATAACCAATATGGAAGCGGGATCGAAAACATCAACCTGAAGCTCCTGCCCGGGCTCAACGTTCGCAAAGGATATTTCCCGGGTCGGGCCGTTTTTCAATTGCTCAAAGGGCTCGAATCCTCTCAAGGAGGCAAGATCCTCATCAGAAGCCATGTGCGTCCATTCGCACCAGCCGTCTTCAATGGCTTTGCCTAACATCGCCACGGCTCGCCGCTTGTCGCCAAGCTTGGCATAGCAACATGCCTCGAAGTAAGCATAATACGGATGAGGATTAGATTGAGCGCGACGCGATTCACCGAAGACTTTCAGGGCATGCTCATATTGCCCTTCTTTGAATAACCGTTCGCCCTCACAATAATTGGCATCGGCAAGCTCAGGATGAATGGTTTGAAGGCTCGAATCGACCGCATTGACACGAGCACATGCAGCAGCAGGATTGACCACCACTACCTTGAGCACGCTCATATGCGCTTGCGCTCGCAACACGGCTCGACTGCCATCGACAGATGTAAGAGAAACAGGGGTGTTTCTCACGCCTCCCTCGCTCAGATGTATGCCTCTGACTGCGCGCGATCCGGACTCGGGCAGAAGTGAGCCGTGCACTTCGGTACCCAACAGGGAGAAAACGGTCTTGCTGCGCTCCTCGGCTCTGCTGCCGCGCAATGGAACGGTCGCTGTTTTACTGGCGTCGCTCAAAACTTGCAGATTCAAGCTGTGCGGTCCGGCACCGGATAACTTGAAGGCGACGCGGACAATGCCATTGTCCGCGGTGGCTTTCTTGGACTCAACCAGCCTGTGCGGCTCCATCAAATCGATCTTCAGTTCGCCGTTTACCGCCGCTCCGAATGACTCTACGCTCAATACCATATTCAATGAGCCTTGCCCGTCCATCTCGCTGCTCCGCAGCGATGCAACCAGCGGCACCAGGCGGTATTCGGCAACCACAAATCGGCATGAGGCCTGGGATTCACTCTCCAGAAAAATGGCATACTCTCCGGCGGGCAGGTCGCGCAGAACAAGCTGCCCGGCACCGTTGGCGTCGAGCATGACTTGATTCTTGCAAAAGTCACTGCCGTTGGCCTGCACGCGAATCAGGAGCGAGCGCTCCATGCTGAGAGGGTCGAGGACGAACAAATTAATCTTGTCACTGTCTGCTTTGTACAGTGACTTATCGCTGACGATGCTCCTCAATTTCAGTGAGGCGAGCCTCTTTGGCTTGATGTTCAGCCCGAACAGGTTGATTTTGCCGGGGCCGAGTAGTGACACTACCTGCGGCTCCGAGCCGGCTTGTTGTTCATCGCCGGTCTTTTGAATCATCCATGCCAGGTCGGATTTCGCCAGGGCATCTTTCTTGAGGAAAGCGAAACAATTGCCGACTATCACATCATCTAGAACTGTTTGTTCGGCTTGAGCAAATGAAAAACGATCGAGATCTATCATATACAACGCCCTCAACTGCACGGCTAATCAGCGCCAGAGCAATGCGCTCCGGCACTCGAACTTTGTCTGCCCCCATCAAGCCTCATTCATTATATATTGTTAGCCATCATCGCGCTGGAAGATTAAACACGGTTGCCAGGTTCTCATAATAACTGCCAATAATTTTCAACATTCCAATTCATGCGCCAGTTCAAGATAGAACTGGGGTCTAATCGAGGTATATCTTTTCTGGAAGGCATAATGTAGATAGGTCACACATCGATTCATACTGACTGCGGCGATGGCGCACCCCGTTGATAATAGACTCGTGATTCATCAGCCGATCAGATTCATAGCCCGTTGATACACAGCGTCGAGCGAGCAGGTAAAGTCATGCAAAGTTCCGGAACCGAAGTAAAAATCGAAGCGCAACAGGCGGTGCCCTGGGTGACCATGCTGGTCATATTCGGCATGGTGATTGTGTATTACATGATGGAGCCGAGTCGTATGGATCTGCTCAATCTGTACGGAAATGTCCAGGCGGCCTCGAGCTGGATGGAGCGAAACGCAGTATCAGCAGTAAAAGTGGCGGAGTTTTTTAGAGACCATCCTGTTTCTCAGTTCGCAACATTGCTTCAAGGACCGGCTTTGCAATTCCTCGTCTGTTATTTTCCAGTTGCCTCGCTGGCTTGTTTTACCGGATGGCAACTGGGTTTGAACGCCTGGTTCATATGGTTGTTCGGCAGTACCGTCGAGCAGAAGCTCGGTCCGGGACGTTATATACTTCTGGTTCTCGCGTCCATGTATGTTCCCTATTCACTGATCTCGTACATTGCCGTCAGGAACGCTGATACTACGTTCTTCTTTGGAGCTTTGTATTTGATCACGTCCTTCATCTTTGCCGGGATGGTCTTTCCGGAAGAGAAGAAAATCAACGTCTGGTTTAAGAGAAGCCGCGGCGAAATTTTCCAGCGTGCCCCCACAAGGGACCCGGCTGCAAAATTCAAGGTCAACAAAAATCTATTCACCATTGTCTTCTTCCTCTATCAAATCGGCATGTTTTTCTATTGCCAGAAAATCGTCAGTGGTTTCAAATCATTCGATTTTGCCGGCCTTATTGCCTCTGCCGTCATAGGCTACGGACTGGTCATTTACCTGGTCTGGAGCGCCACCGGCTCTTTGAAGGACGGTCCCATCAAGCTTATGTGCATCCGCAAGTACAACTCGATTCTGAGGCTGGATGTCGGTCATGATGTTGCCGTGCGCGGTACCTCGATGGCGCTCGGTTTGCCCGAGGATAGAGTGCGCCAGTGGGTGACGCAGCAAAAGGGCAAGATGTCCGTTTCTTAATGCCGGGTCTGCGCTGGGTCTGGCGCATGTGCTTTTCGACGTGGGCGGCAAACGTATCGCAGAGCGATATCTCTTGACTAGTCGCCTAAACCTGAATATGTAATAACTTTGTCGGCTCATGACAGTGTTAGAATCACGGCGCCTGTTGTCAGGTACCGATTAACATCCGCTCAGCTTTCCCCGGCATCTATGAGTAAGCTCAAAAATTCAATTGAGAGTCAGCCAGCTCGGCAGGATATCGACCTTGGCGCTCTTGAATCGAGCCTTAAACTCGAGGCTCGTGCAAACCCTGCCTCGGACGGGCACTCGAATGAATTGGCCGGTAAACTGGCCGGCCAGATCGACCGCATTCAATGGCTTCGTTTGCTGCAGGTCGCCATAGACGCATTTGTGGTTTTTACCGGCTTCGCCGCTTCTTATCTGATTCGCTTCGATGGCAACGTCAGTGCCCTCTACCTTCATCAGCTCTTTACCCTGGTGCCGGTAGTTGTTCTGTTGCAACTGATTGCGAACTGGATTGCCGGTGTCTATCGCCGTCTGTGGCGATACACGGGACTTACCGAGGTCATGGAAATCGGTGTCACCGTACTTTGCGTCACCGCCATTATTCTTTTGGCGCGGCGTCTCGGTCTTTTGACGGTTGAAAACAACCAGCTGTCTTATGGAATCATTTTTGTAAACGGCTTCGTCTCACTGCTCTTCCTTTGCGGACCTCGCATTGCACGGCGTTTGCTCACGGAGCACGATCAGCGCAAACACTGGCGGCAGCCGGTGCGAAAGCGCGCCCTTGTAGTCGGTGCCGGCGAGGCCGGGCTCATGGTTCTGAAAGAGCTCGGGCAGCGCTCGGATCTGGGAACGGATATTGTCGGGTTGATTGATGATGATCCGAGCAAACTGAAAAAGAAAATCGGCACTGTCACCGTATTTGGTTCGACGGCCGAATTGCCGAAATTCATCGACACCTTATTTATCGATCAAGTGATCATTGCGATGCCTTCAGCGCCTCCGGCGGAAGTGCGGCGTATTGTCGAGATTTGCCGTCAGGAAGAAGTGGAGACTCGAATTCTTCCCGGGCTGTATGAGTTGATCGACGGCAAAGTCAGCATCAATCAGTTGCGCGAGGTTTCTCTGGAAGACTTGCTCGGCAGAGATCCGGTGCAGCTCGATACAAATTCCATTTCCGGTTACATTGCCGGACGATGCGTTCTCGTCACCGGGGCTGGTGGCTCGATCGGCAGCGAGTTGTGCCGACAAATCATGCGTTTTCGCCCATCAAAACTAGTCTTGCTCGGCAAAGGCGAAAATTCGATATTCTCGATCGAGCAGGAGCTGATGCGTCGTGCGGACGCGTGTGAAATCGTTCCGATCATTGCCGATGTTCGTGATTATCGCCGCCTGCAGTCCATATTCGAGCATCTCAAGCCGGAAGTCGTTTTTCACGCTGCCGCTCACAAGCACGTACCTCTCATGGAATCGAACGTCAGTGAAGCAGTTGCAAATAACGTTTTTGGAACTAAGGTCGTAGCAGAGCTCTCTGCGGCGCACAAGGTGAAAACGTTCGTGCTCGTTTCATCCGACAAGGCGGTCAATCCGACTTCGGTGATGGGCGCCACAAAGAGAGTGGCGGAGCTGGTTGTTCAGGAACTGGCGCAGTTCACCGAAACGAAATATGTGGCGGTGCGCTTCGGCAATGTTTTGGCAAGCCGGGGCTCGGTTATTCCACTCTGGAAGCAGCAAATTTCGCAGGGTGGTCCGGTTACGGTTACTCATCCGGAAGCGACGCGTTACTTCATGCTGATACCAGAGGCGGTGCAGCTCATTCTGCAAGCCGGTGCATTGGGTAACGGCGGGGAGATCTTCGTTCTTGATATGGGTAAACCGGTCAAGATTGTCGACCTGGCGCATGATTTGATTCGCCTGTCCGGATTGAGTCCCGGTGTCGATATCGAAGTGTCGTTTATCGGTATGCGCCCGGGCGAGAAACTATACGAGGAGCTGCTCACCAAGGAAGAAGGCTTGAGCAAAACACTCTATGAAAAGATTTTTGTGGGACAACCACAACCCATCGATCGCGAGGCGCTGAAGACAGCGATGGAGCGACTGAAGAATGGCGCCCAGGCGGGCGCGGACGGCGAGCTTCGCGACGAGCTGGATTATCTGGTTGGCGGCTCGCTGAGCAAAGCGAAAGCAGCCGCGACTGCCAGCGGATCATTCGACATCGTCAAAACGAATGCCTGAGGCGGCCGGTAAATACTGGCGAGGAAATTAGAGACCGAAACCATCAGTGTAGACTGGATGCTCGAAAGCGAAAGCGTGAAATTGTGCGGCTGGCTGAAAAAGAAGAACGACTTATAGGCGCCATCGAAAAGCTGGGGAGCGTTATAGTCGCGTATTCAGGGGGAGTGGACAGCTCGTTGGTCGCCTATTACGCAAGGAACCTTTTGAGCGGCAACGCCAGGGTGGTGATCGCCGTTTCGCCCAGCCTGGCCGAGGATGACTTGATCGCCGCTCGCGCTCAGGCATTGAAATTCAATTGGGATCTGACTGAGATCAAAACGAAGGAATTCGATCAGGTCGAGTACCAGAAGAACGATCAAATGCGCTGTTATTTTTGTAAGAGCGCTTTGTTCGAAGAATTGGCCGAGTTCGCAGGAAAAGAGGGAATACGCCGCATCGTATATGGTGCCAACCTCGACGACAGCTTTGACTATAGACCCGGAGCGCTCGCGGCACGAGAACGTGATATTTGCGCACCGCTGGTAGAGGCGGAGCTGACTAAAGTTGAAATAAGAGAATTGGCTCGTAAAGCGGGACTGCCTTCCTGGGATAGACCTCAAAATGCCTGCCTGTCTTCTCGGGTAGTTACTGGAATTCCGGTCACGGTGGAAACTCTTTCGCGAGTAGAAGCAGCCGAGCGGTACGTACGATCCCTGGGCTTCAAAGTCTTGCGCGTTCGCCACCACGGTGAAAAGGCGGTGGTGGAGGTGGGCGCAGAAGAGATTGGTCGTTTTGATGAAGCACCGAATCTGGTGCAGTTGATTCGCTCCCATTTGAGTGCTCTGGGTTATTCGGAAGTGACAATCGATCCACGCGGTTATAGACGGGGAAGCGCAGTCAAGCCTGGAGAGGCAGTGGCTGCCGGCAGCGCCGTTAATG
>JAJPJO010000132.1 GCA_021324135.1 Pseudomonadota bacterium | reverse complement strand
TTGAGCGCGCCGCGGAGGATGTCGCTCGCCAGTCCTTAGGTCATGACATATCTATATGGGTCAAGTCTTAGATAGCGGAGCCATGCTAGACCGGGAAAAGCAAGTGGGCATCAATGTTTCGCGGGTTACTTGCTTTAGCCGTTTTGAAATTTTACAAATAATGTATGTCAGACCCTAAGAGAAAAAATGGGGCAGCACCGCAGAACGAAGCTGAGTCTTGAATGGCGGTCCTTTGCCTGCACGGTCGCGGGACCAGATAGTCGGCGCGCCTGCCGGCTATCTGGCGCAGCCGCCTCTGATTCAAGTTTGAAACAACTTCGATCTCGATCGGAAACAAATTTTTTCTATTCTGAAATTGAGCAAGGCAGAAGCCGCTCAGGATAGGAGAAAGACAATGGTAAGTTTTAAAAGAGCAAGTTCGACGGTGTTACTGAAGACGCGCAACTCTCGCACAGCGCTCGTACTTTGCGCCACAAGCCTGATACTACAAATCTCAGGACCGGTATGGGCCTGTTCTATGATGCCGACGCCATCAGTAAGTCAAACTCCAACTCAGACTGCGCCGGTCATGCCGTCAAAGGATGCCGACTCGACGGCGCCATTGCCGATGGTGCAAACTGATGTGTTGCCACAAACAAATGGCTACCCTCAGTCATCATCTGGGTGCGATACAGATGGGCAATTACAAGCTGATGCACTGGTCAACTTCGATCCTGAAACGAGCCCCGGCGTTTTGCGTGCTAAAGAGACGTTTGACAAAGCGGCCAGAAAATATGCCGATGCTAAAAGGAAGCTCGACAAGTGGTTAAATCGTTTGACCAAAGATCAAAAGGATAAGCTCAAAAAGGCTGAGGAAGAGGCGAAGACTACATACAAAGATTCGTTTGAAGCCATCAAGGCAGAGGATCGGGCCAGAACAGGTTACTTCATGGCCGATGACACTCTCAAAGAGGCGGAAGATAAGCTGAAAGATCCCAACATCGCCGAGAAAGACAAGCCGACTGAGGAGGAAATGGAGAGCTTGCGCGCTGATGCAAAGGCTCGCAAGGAATCCCTGTCCAATGCCAAGAAGGAATCGCAACGCCTGGGCGAGAAAGCCAAATCGGCTGATGATAAGTTGAAGGAGATCCTGGCCAAAGACTTCCCCGGCAAAGAGAATGAGTACGGCGCTGACAAAGGCAATCTCGATGAGGCCAAGGAGCAAATGGATAAGGCTGAGTCGGGACTCAAGGATGCCCGCGAGAAAGCGATGAAAGGCTAGTTAGTCGATGAAAGGCTAGTTAAGTTAGTGCCCGAAAAGATCGGATGCGAAATTTTTGATGCCTTGCACCGTGACGGCACCGCCGAAATTGGGAAGCTCGCCGCCCATCTCCGATAAGGCGCGTCGGGCGGCCACTCCGATTACCTTGCCGCGCTGGTTCACAACCGGTCCGCCGCTGTTTCCCTTGGTTATCGGGGCATCAACTTGAAGCATTCGAGGAGCGACTCGGCTGATTCGACCGGTACTAAATGTGGGGGCATAGTACTGTGATGAATCGCTGTCGATTTTATCGGAGGCAATCGGATAGCCTATGACCTGCACCTCCTGTCCTTCAGATGGTTCAATCGAATCTAATTCCATCGGGGCGACGGGGCAGTTCTTCGCGGTCAATATTGCCAGATCAGGCTCACCCTCCTTTGCCACTTTGTGCAAATGCCCGATCAGCGGCGGTTTGCTCGCCGGTCCGCTTGGGTGGATAAAGTAGCCGATCTCACTGTTCAGCCCGACTATGGCGCTGTACTTTTTGAAAAGCGTGCGATTGCGATCGACGCGTTCGGAAAGGTAGGTCTCGTAGCAGTCCCAGATAGCATCGACGGTGTTTGCATAAAGGGTTCGCTCGGAGGTGCTCATCTGAGTCCATTGCTTCACTTGCGGATAAGTGGCCACCGTCTGCAACTCCTGATATCGCGACTCAACATCACGACCGCCGGCAGTTTGCTCGGCCAAAAGACGCATGGCGGCAAAAAAGCGCTCGCATTCCTTGATCATTGGCTCGGTCGTTTTGCTTGTGTCGACGACATGCCCGGCCGTGAGAAAGTAGGCGCCTTGCTTTGATGTCTTAATCGGAAAGGCTGATCCGAAGCTGACGACACGATAGCCAAGATCGCGTGACCATGAGCTGAATACGGGCAACTTCAACTTGGGAGACAAATCGGAGATGACCACATAGTGCCCGTCTTTGGTTTGCATTTTCAGACCGACCGTGATCTCGAAGACCTGTTGCTTCAAGCGCTTATCGAGTGTTTCCCAGGTCTCGGCAGCATAAACGCGCGGCACGCACGCCATGCAGATTGACATGAAAAGCAGCATGAGCAGATAGGTTCGAAGTGACTTCATAATGTTCCGATCGCTTCGATCAGCGATCCTCGAAGCAAACCTCCAGCTCGAACGTGCGCTTCCAGGGAAAGCTAACCCGCAAATTGCCCGGATCGAATTTCATCGATTGCCCGATGCGGCCGAGGTACGGCTTAATCAGCTGGGCGAGCTGATCGATAGAGGCATCGGAATTTAGTTGGGGGCGAACGCGAGTTTGGTAGGCCCAATCGTCCGCCAGGCGCGTGAATATACAACGTTGGAAAGCCCGATCCGTAGCTTCGTTTCGTCTTTGCGTCCGGATTGAATAAAGGCGAGCGATACCCATCGCCAGTGCCGAGCCCGTGGTATTACCGGTGGTGTTCCATCCGGCGTAGCCAATCAATTTGGAAAGTAAGTCCGGTCTCTGAATCAGCTCTTCAGACAGGACGGGATCCGCACCGTTGGCGTAAGCTACATCGCACAGCACGCAGGGCGTTGTTGCTTTCTCCAGCATCGAAATCGTCTCTCTTGTTTGGCTGCGAGTGTCGACCTGGCGCAGATCGGGCAGCCCGGGCAGCAAGATGTGGTCGCCCTGCACCTCGCTGCCGTGAATGACGATCGTGATGTCGACTGTGTTTGCCGTCTCCGGTCCGGCGGGCTCCAGCTTTCCGGCAAATTCGATGCCGGTGGCTCTTATCTGCGCTTCGATGGTTTCGCCGATCGTTTGACCTTCATAACGGCTTGGACAGTTAGCCGCACTGGCTGGGCTGAAAACCGTTCGGGCTCTAATTTTGACACCCAGCGAGCGCAGTTGATCGTACAACCAGGAGGCCAGCAATGTATCGAGAACCTCATCAGCACCGGGATAGGAAAAGATGCGTTTGTTCAGTCTCAGCTGCTCGGCTTTTTGAATCAGTTTTTCACGCTCCAGAACATTGAGTCCTTGAGGTCCTGAGTCATCAACGCTGATGATCAAACGATCGATTACATTGTCGGAAACAAGATCGACAATTTCTTGATTGATTTGAAAATTGCGGAAGCGAAGCTTGAGATAGTCGTCGCGAATCTCAGCCGGGATGCGCCTTTCAAATGACTCCAGAAGACCACTGTTTGCCTTGCCGTTTTTCGCCATGCGATACATCACCTGAGACCAGGCAAAAATCTCCCGGCCGTAGCGCGCCCAGTATTGTTTTTCCTCGGTGTTGTCATAGTTGTCTGAGATGCGCATGATGCTCGACTGCGCGAAAATCTTCGGCTTGTCTTTGCCGGGCGGGCGCCATTTTCTGAGGCCGGCCAGGCGCTTGCTGACTGTCTTGGCTGGGTCTTCGCAACGCCGCGACGTGATCAGCCCGCCGTAGAGAATGCTGTCGAGACCGATGATTACAACATCCGGCGGCGTTCTTTCCAGAGTGGTGTTGATCCAACCGATAAGCGAATCAATTTGAGCAGCGTGAAACAATGAGCCCATGAGCGATCGCGGCGGGGCGATGATCTCGATACCGGC
Organism: Pseudomonadota bacterium; assembly: GCA_021324135.1. Taxonomy (GTDB): domain Bacteria; phylum Cyanobacteriota; class Vampirovibrionia; order Obscuribacterales; family Obscuribacteraceae; genus JAJPJO01. The sequence continues at coordinate 20,134 of JAJPJO010000132.1, read as the reverse complement.
AGAATTAGCAATCATGGACGGAAACACGTAAGTGACCGGTCTGTCGTCGAGAGGGATGAGGAGTGCTTTCATGCTTCTGATACCGCCATTACGGTTGTCCTGTACTCAAACTCTTGGGGGCCTGCACACCCATTGGCCGCGATGTTTCCGGGACAATGCGCACGCCGTGTATCTTCTCGTTTGGTTGTTGGGCAACCAGGACTCCGTTGGGCGGCGCCGGCGGTTTGGCAGGGGAAACGGTCTGGGCCAGCTCCATATCACTCATGTCATCCTTTTGCCAGATGGCGGCCTCGAAGTAGAGATATTGACCGATTAGGTCTCCCTCGATTGGCGTTTCAACGTAAATCTCAGCCACACCTGCCTCAGAGACGCGACCGACCGCTACAACTTTGCGGTCCGGACCGAGCCGAAGGTTGCGGCCCAAAATCGGCTTGGCGCCAGCGTTTCGATCTGCCATGGCAATTGCCAGCCGGGAGCCTGGTTTCGCCCTGATTGTAAAAGGGGTTGCCTGCCCGAGGACCATGCGCTCCGGCAAGAAGATGCGGGCGGTAATCAGCTTATCGTTCAGCTTCGCTGTAGGAGAGCGATGCAGTCTTTCGGCAAGGCTGGGGGTTGCTGCAGGCGTAAGGCTGATGCTGGGCAGCTCGGCACCTTCCGGGAGTCCCTCGGCTTTCTTTGCCAGGGCGCTTGCCGAGCCGTCCTCGCCTTTATTGGCTCTGGTGCTGTCGGGTTGGTCGGCATTATCATCTGAGCTGGCCGCATTGGTTGAGAATGGGGTTTTCATAGTTCTGATCAGGTTCGGCGGGCCATACGGCTCGCCCGGCGGTTCTGAATCAGCCGCCTCGGCCTTGGGAGCGCAGCCAGTGGTGATAATGAAAAGCGAAAACAAGACGATGTTTCCGATCAGTTTCACTTTTAAGGCGCTTGTCAAGAGCGAATGCCTTTTGCCAACCATTACCTGATGGATTTTATCTCTATGGCTTGAGTGTATGCTTAAAGGTAAGGCTCAATACTACCACTAGCAATACAAAGTGAAAACTTGAAAGTTACAAGAGCACAATCAGACTCAGCCCTGCCGCCGGAATGGCGAGCTCGACCGATAGTCACGAAGTCAATGGTTGGCGATTGGCTGAAGGAGCAGCTTCCCTTGCTCGACTGCTTCCTTGTTGCTGTCGCGCTGCATGTCATTCTCGTGCCCATTATCTGGATTGCAGGCTGGGCGTTGCCGTGGCCGAAGCCGCCCGTGATCACTACGGTTGTCGAGTATGATCTGCGCGGCTGGCCCAGTGTGGCTAAGCCGAAAAAGGTGATCGAATTCATCGATCCCGATCGCAATAAGCAGTTTTAATCAAAAATTTTTCTTGGATTTTGAACTTTTTGATTCGCCCGTTCGTATATGTCTTTAGGGGGCGACTTGCGGACACTCCGTGATATCGCCTTATGTTTTGTTGCCTGCCTTTGCTCATACGCTGAGGCGCATGGCTGCGGCGGCTCGATTACATCTAAATTCTAGTATCCTAGTTCGCGACATATAGTGTAGGTCACTACCAATTTTTGCTCGAAACAGCCGGCTGTCGATGGCAAGCAGTCTGATGTCGGGCGAGGTCTTGCTGCTTGCAAGCAGGATCTTTGCAAAACGACTGGCACTATCTGCGCATTAGTGGAGGCAGATATATGAGCAACTCTATTGCGGGCGACACCGCCTCGACTCAAGAGCCGATGATGTTCGCCCCGGAGCACAAGACCTGGATTTTTCCTCAGGAGACAAACGCTCCCGATCATCTCGTCGAGGTTGCGCTCGGCTCGAAAGTGCTTGCCGGTTTGCTTTGGAACCGGGGCGTCAGGACGGTCGAGGAGGCGCGCAAATTCTTGGATGAAACCTCCTATGTCCCGACTTCGTTTAGCGAGCTGCCTGATGTAGATAAGGCGGCTGAGAGGATTTTGAAGGCGATTGAAACGAAGCAGCACGTCACCATATATGGTGACTATGACGTGGACGGCGTCACCGGAACAGCGGTATTGCTGACGGTGCTAAAGGAACTGGGCGCGGAAGTCGATTACTATATTCCCAATCGCATCAGCGAAGGCTATGGGCTCAATCTGAAAGCGCTCAGCATTCTTGCCAGCAAAAAGAAGACAAAGCTGATCGTTACTTGCGATTGCGGCGTTTCAAACTTCGCCGAAATCAATTTTGCTCGTTCGCTTTCAGTCGACACGGTTGTGCTCGATCATCATACCATGCCGGAAGTGCTACCGCCGGCGGTGGCGGTCGTTCACCCCAAACTGCTTGATGAGAACCACCCGCTTTATCACCTGCCGGGTGTCGGCGTCGCCTACAAGGTCTGCGAGGCTCTTCTTGCGGCAAGCGGCAGGCAGGACCAGGCGGCGGATCTGCTCGATTTCGTCACGCTGGGGATGATTGCCGATCTGGTTCCGCTTGTCAGGGAAAATCGCTATCTTGTTAAGATCGGACTGGAAAAACTTGTCAAAACCAAACGCATCGGACTGAAAGCTCTGCTGGCGCAAGTGAGCGGGCAGAACGATACCGATCTGGTTGGATTCGGCATTGCTCCGAGGATAAACGCGGCCGGCAGATTATCGGATGCAAACAAAGCCGTCGAGCTGCTGACGACCGCAGATGAAAAGGTAGCCGCCGATATCGCGCAGGAACTGCAAGTGGAAAACGCGCGCCGGCAGGAATTGTGCGAAAAGATTTTTGCCGAGGCCAATGCGCGTGTACAACGACAGTTGGACCTGGAGAATCAAAAGTGTATCGCGATCTATGATCGCGATTGGCACCATGGCGTGGTCGGCATCGTTGCCTCTCGCCTGGTCGAGAAATATCACCGACCGGTCTTCATCGGGCAGCTGGACGCCGAAGAGGGAATCGTCAAAGGATCGGCGCGCGGTGTCGAGCAGCTCGATCTGTATGAAGTTTTGAAGGCCAATGAGCACCTTTTGAGCCGCTGGGGCGGGCATAAGATGGCGGCTGGTTTCACTGTCGAGTACAACAAAGCTGATGAGCTTTGCCGTTCGTTGATCGCCACGTGCAACCGTATGCTCGAGGGCAAACCGCTTGCCGGCACAGTGGAGATCGATTTGCTCGTCGAGCCGGATAAGGTCGATTTGACTCTGGCTAAGCAGCTCCGCGTTCTTGCGCCTTTCGGTATGGCGAATCGCAAACCGCGCTTGTGCATGAAGGAACTGAAATGCGCCGAGGTGAGGGACTTAGGCAAGGAGGGCAAGCATACTCGAATGATGCTGGCCGGACCGGGAGAGACAAAGTTCGAAGCGGTCATGTGGAACAGCAAGGGACGGGTTCCAAATGAGGGCACCACGATCGACCTGGTTTTCTCAGCCGATGTAAATAACTTTAACGGCAAAGAACGGCTGCAGCTGGTCGTCAACGATTGGCGCTCTCAGAGGAGCGCCGGCGGCACCACATCTGGTGAGCCTGCTTCGCTTCGTGCTCTCCCCGTCTCTGATACCACAATTGGTGCAACACCCTCGTCCCAAATGCCTGTTGCTCGCACCATATCTGGTGCAACACCCTCGTCGGGAACGCCCGTTGCCGGCACCGTATCTGGTGCGGCGGTAAATAGTTCCAATGGCGAATTGGCGGAGCTCGCTCGCGCAGCCGAAGATCTAAGCCTTACCCGGCGTGATACCCTCGCTTCGATCAAGCAGGTCTGGCGCGATCTTCGCGGAAATGAGCGCCCACTCGAGATTGTCAAGAAGGGTTTCGAGAAGCTGCAAGGCCGTTTATCCATATTTGCAGAGGCAGCGAGCGAGCCGAAAGGCTATAAATTGCATGACCGGCTCTCGCTGGAGCCTACCAAACATCTGATGTTCTGGCAGTTTCCGCCTTCCGCCTCGGTGTTTCGCGACATATTGGCGCGCACCATGCCGGAGAATGTTTATTTGATCGGCTACCCTCACGGCGAGCTTGATGACTCCGCCGCTTACCTGAAGCGGCTGTACGGGCTGGTGCGCTACGCGGTCAATCAAAGAGACGGCAAAGTCGAATCGGAAAAGCTGACGGCTCTTATGGGTTCGACCAAAATGACTCTGGCTCTGGCGCTCGGCGTTCTGAAGAGCGTGCATCTGGTAGATTGGTTTGCCGAGGACGGCATCATAAATCTCGACTGCCTGGGCAATGCGCAGGGGGCTTTCGACGATTGCGCCGAATTCCAGCAGTTCAGCCAGAGCCTCGACGAGTCGAAAGCATTTCGAAAATGGTGTTCAGTAACGCCAGTGAAAGAGATACAATTGGCGCTTATGCGTCACGGCGTTTCTCTCTCCGCTACATCGAGCCAGGATGCCATTGGTGAAAACTCCGCGCAAACGCGGACTGGAAGCCAGAAAGAGAGCAGGGAATTGGCCGCTGACGAGGTGGCGGAATCGGTCAGAGCAGAGCTTCCAGGCTCCCTGGCCGGAGAATACCCGGAGGGCATTTTGGGCGGCGGAAACGACGAAGCAAAGTCCCTAGAACAAAGGATTAACGAGATCTATGACAATTCAGACGAATGAACCAATGACCGCGGATTTAGACCTACCTCTCAAACCGGAGCAAGAAAACTGGCTGAAAAGCAAGATTCGCGATGTTCCCGACTTTCCGAAGCCAAGCATCATCTTCAAGGATCTGACCACCTTGATGAAGGACGGCGAGGCCTTCCACTTCGTATTGCACGCCCTGGCTAAGGAAAGCGCCAGGCACAAGCCGGATGTGATCGCCGCCATCGAAGCCCGCGGATTCATCCTGGCGCCTGTCATTGCCGACATTCTGCGCATTGGCTTCGTGCCCTTGCGGAAGCCGGGCAAACTGCCTTACAAAGTCGAGCGCGTAAGCTATGAGCTCGAGTACGGAACGGACACAATCGAGATGCACATTGATGCCATCGACAAAGGGCAACGCGTCGTCTTGATTGACGACTTGCTGGCCACTGGCGGAACCGCCGCCGGCGCCTCCAGCCTCATCGAGAAAGTAGGCGGAAACCTTGTTGGCGTTGGCTTTGTAGTCGAACTCGGCTTTCTCGATGGGCGAAAGAAACTGGCCAAGCACAGCAACATTTTTTCGCTTGTGAACTACAAGTAACGTTCGTTTAATAAACCCGGCAAAAGTGGCATGAAGCTCTTACGACTTGAGAGATTCATCGCCGTCTTACACGCCTCTCAAGTTGTTAACGGTTGTGCAGCATGAAGAGGTGTGGAACGTGGATTCAAACCTGCCTGCTCTGTCGAGTTTTTCGCACCAGAAGAAACCATCCTTGCCCGAGCGCTTGCGTGAAACGAAGCCGATGGTCATCGCCTTCACCGCCTTTTTCCTGCTGGGCTTTACCTTTCCAATCTTTTCTTTGTTTTTGCCGCACTGGTTGTTCATGCCCAGTCCGTTTTTTCCTCTGCAAATTCTGATGCTGTTCAGCGTCGGTCTGATCTTCGGACTGGGAGTGGTTCTGATTGTGCGTCAAATCTCCAGAGGGGTCTGGGGCGGTGATAAACGCAAGCTCGAAACACTCGAGAAGCGCCTCATGTCCCACACTGATCCGCATGAGGTGCTGATCGATCTTGATGCGCTCATCAGTGAGAATCTGCGCTTGAAGCGCCCGCAGGTAGCGGAATTCTACAGCAAACAGCTATTGCTGATTTCAGAAAAACTGGACAGCCATGAAACGCCGAAGATCGAACTGATGTTGTCGGAGGCTGCCTGGGTCTCGACCCCGGCTTATCATAAGCGGGTGAACTATTGGCTCGTCTGGCTTTTCGAATCACGCGGGACGCTCTCGCTGACGAGCGAGCATCTGGAGTACGAGAGTCCGCGAATCAGCTTCAAAATCGCCCTGGCCGATATTGTCGATGTCGGACTGCAGAACCACCCGTGGTGGCTGAAGCCGATTCCGATGCACTACATCAGAGTTACTTACAGCGATCAAGGCTTGACCGAAAGCTTCTACATAACGCCCTGCCGTATGCAGACTGATACCGTATTTGATGTCAACAATCAGGTGAAAGAGTGGTACGGGTATCTGACGAAGGCGCTGCAGAAGGTAGCCTAGTCCCTTTAATGAACCGGCTTTCAAAGTAATATAAACTAGCTCGACTGGCTTGGTCGAGCGGAGCGAAACATGACAATGATCAGAATGATCGGTAGCTTGGGGATCTGGAATCTTTTTGTTCTGGTATTGGTTTGCACTGCCTGGGCGCTGACGCCGGCAGCAGGTGCAGACGAGCTCAAGTATCAATCGCCACCCGGACCGATCGCCAGGATCGTCGATGTGCCGCCAACTCCCTCGGCATCGCTGTCGCCCGATCGGCGCACGGCACTGCTTATCGAGCGACCGTCCTTCATGTCTATCGAGGAAGTCTCTCAGCCGGAGCTGCGGCTTGCCGGCATCAGGATCAATCCAAAAACCAACGGACCGAGTCGCGGTAGCTACATCTCGAAGCTCTACTTGCTCGACCTCACCACTCCGCAAGCAAAGCCTGTTTTCATCGAAGGCTTGCCGGCCAACGATCATCTCAGTTATCCGAGCTGGTCTCCGGATGGAAAGAAAATTGCCATTACGGCCACGGGCGAAAAGGCTGTGACTCTCTGGCTCGTCGACGTGCAAAGCGCCAGGGGAACGCCATTGATCGATTCACCTCTCAATGCGTGCTACGGCTCTCCATACCTTTGGGTTTCCGACGGCACCATCATTGCCCAGCTGGTAGTACCGGGGCGCGGCAGCGAGCCGGCAAAGAGCCTTGTTCCAGAGGGTCCGGTCGTGCAAGAGAACGATGGCAAGAAACGACCGGCTCGCACCGAACCTGATCTCTTGAAAAATCCTCACGATGAAAAACTGTTCGATTATTTCTTTCAGTCGCAGCTAGTGCGTATCCGCCTGGACGGGCATGTAGAACCGATTGGAAAGCCGGATATCTACGGCTTGCTTGATGCATCGCCCGATGCGAAACACTTGCTTGTCTCAACCATTCATCGCCCATACTCATATAAGGTATCGATCGACCGCTTCCCGCAAAAGGTCGAGATCTGGTCGCCGTCCGGCAAGTTGGAAAAATTGATTGTCGACAATCCACTCAAGGATGAAGTGCCGGTAGATTTTGATGCTGTGCCGACCGGTCCGCGTTATTTCAGATGGCGGGACGATGCTGATGCTACTCTGACGTGGGTTGAGGCTCGCGACGGAGGCGATCCGAAAAAAGAGTGCCAGGTGCGCGACGAGTTATTGTCCTGGGCGGCACCATTTAGCGGAGAGCCGCATAAGCTTGCCCAATTCACCCTGCGCTACGCCGGAGCAAGTTGGGGGGATGGTCATCTCGCGCTTCTAACCGAACGCTGGTGGAAAAATCGCAAAACCAGAACGTTTGTAGTAGCGCCCGACGATCCTGATTCAAAGCCGCGCCTGCTCTGGGATCGTTCCTATGAAGACCGGTACAGCGATCCGGGCAACCCTCTCTTCGATCGCACCGCCCGCGGTACCTGGATTCTGCATCGCACCACCAGCGGTGACTTGCTTCTGACGGGTGCAGGCGCCAGCAGTGAAGGAGATCGTCCTTTCCTGGACAGACTCGATCTCAAATCATTGAGCGCCAGCCGGCTTTGGCGTTCGCAAGCGCCATATTACGAGTATGTTTCACAAGTGCTCGACGGCGATGGCGACAAGGTCATGACCAGGCGCGAATCCGTGTCCGATCCGCCTCAATATTTCGTGAAGACCCTCTCGGATAAAGGCGCTCGACAAGTTACGGATTTCCCGAATCCAAATCCGGAGCTGAGTAAAGTCACGAAAAAACTTCTGCAATATCAACGTGATGATGGCTTGAAGCTCTCGGGCATGCTCTATTTGCCGCCCGGTTTCGAACCGGGAAAATCAAAGCCGGTTCCCCTCCTCATGTGGACTTATCCCCAGGAGTTCAAATCAAAAGAGGCGGCAGGCCAGATTCAAGACTCACCTTATCGCTTCGTGCGGGTCAGCGCCTACGGACCGCTTTTCGCTCTCCTCATGGGTTATGCTGTGCTGGATGATCCGACATTTCCGATTGTCGGTGAAGGCAAAACAGAACCAAATGATACCTACGTGAAGCAGCTGGTTGCCTCTGCCGATGCGGCGGCCAATGAAGTGGCTCGACTCGGCGTCGCCGATAAAGATCGGCTCGCAATTGGCGGGCATTCATATGGCGCATTCACAACGGCAAATCTTCTTGCTCACAGCGACATATTTCGGGCTGGTATCGCCCGCAGTGGCGCATACAATCGCACATTGACGCCGTTCGGCTTCCAGAGCGAGGAGCGCACATTCTGGCAAGCGAAAGATACCTATATCGAAATGTCACCGTTCACCTACGCTGACAAAATTGACGAGCCGCTGCTCCTCATTCATGGTGATGCGGATAACAATTCGGGGACTTATCCGATCCAGAGTGAGCGCTTGTTCGAAGCTATGAAGGGGCTGGGCGGGCGAGTGCGTTTGGTCATGCTGCCTTCTGAAACGCATGGTTATCGCGCGCGCCAGTCCATGCTTCACACGCTCTGGGAAATGACCGAGTGGCTGGAGAAAAACGTCAGGAACGCACCCGGTCGAAACAAGGCGGCATTGAAGTGAGTAGCGTGAAGGTGGTGTCCAACCGCGCCACTTACGCCTTTTGCGGACCGGGTTTGCCTTTCTCAACCACGTACTGCGCTATCGTGTTGATTTTGCTGTCGGGCACCTTTTCACTTTCGATTGAACGCAGCGCCACATCAGCCTGTTCCTTACCGAGTACGACTTTGACGTACCCGCGCGCCTCTGCATTGGCGTAGTGGATGTGTGGATTGTTTTCCTTCCAGGCGTTGATCTGTTTGATCGAAGGACCCTCGGACGAAATTGAGGTTCCGCAAAACTCTGAGGCCACAATAGGCGAGCTTTTATCATTAAAATCAACTTTTAGATCGCATACGGCGTAGGCATGAACATCGCCGCCGACAACGATAGCGTCTCTGCCGGGTCTGCCGTTTACCGCCTCGAGCAAACGCCGTCGTGCCGCGGGATAGCCGTCCCAACCGTCAGTCCAGAACTTGCCGCCCGGGCGTTCTACCTGGGCCATCAGTGTTTGTTGGACGATTACATCCCAGTTCGCCTGAGAGTCCTTAAGGCTCTTCTTGAGCCATTCTTCCTGCTGCCAACCGAGAATCGTCCGTTTGGGATCGTTTCGCTCGGCGCAGTCGGCAATAACATTTGAGCCGCCCATTCCCGGCTTGGGGCAGACCTGATAATCCCTGTACTGCCTGTCGTCAAGGACGTGAAAGCGCGCCAATCGACCGAAGTCGTAAGCTTGATAAATTCGCATGTTGCCATTGTGCGGCGCGCATGACTCGCTCAGTGGCATATGTTCGTAAAATGCCTGGTAGGCGGCGTTCCGCCTGGCGATAAAATTAGTTTCTAAGTCCTCGGCCCGATCTCTTGCATAGTCATTGTCCACCTCATGGTCGTCCCAAGTGACTATCCATGGGAAACGAGAATGGCACTGCTGCAAATCTGCATCAGTTTTGTAGCAGGCATATCGGTTCCTGTAATCATCGAGACTGTAGACTTCATGCGCCTCATGCTTGCGCACGTCATTATGGCCCCACGAATGCTCGTAGATGTAATCGCCGAGAAAAACTACCAGGTCCAGGTCTTCTTGCGCCATGTGGCGGTGCGCCGTGAAGTAGCCCTGCTCGTACATCTGGCAGGAGGCAAATGTAAAGCGGAATGGATCGAGAGAATCGGGAGCAGGAGCCGTGCGCGTATATCCTACCGGGCTGACGGCATCGCCTGCGAAGAAGCGGTACCAGTACGAGCGAGCCGGTTGCAAGCCCTTCGCCTCCACATGCACGCTATGGGCATACTGCGGAGGAGCAACTGCTTCGCCGCTTTTGATGATATTGTGGAACGCCTCATCTCCAGCCAGTTCCCACTTCACTTTGATGGGCTGAGGGTCCAGTCCGCCTCCCTGCAGGGGATTGGGCGCCAATCGGGTCCAGAGCACCACACTTTCGCTTCGCGGCGAGCCGGATGCAATGCCGAGCTTAAAAGGATCGGAACTGAATGAAACCCGCGCTATAGCCGGCTGGCTCACGGCCGAGCCCAGCAACACAGCCGCGGTGCTCTTCAGAAAACTTCGTCGAGTTATGTGCATGGCGTTTTCAACTCGTCTTGACGTGTCTTTTCTCAGGCAAGTATACAAAGTTTAGTATGGATGAGGTTAAGATCCGGCTAGCAAAATATTGTTTGGCCCTTGTCGGGTCGAGCCCTCAGCCGGCGCGGCCAGTCACAGCTCAGCCATCTCCAGCCATCATTTAGTCAGGCGTCCGGTCTTATCGTTCAAGCACCAGCACCGGAGATCAGTGGCAGGAAATCATGTCGCACGAACAAAACATACATCAGCAAAATCTGGATACCGCCAATAAAGCAGCGGAAAAGGTAGCGAGGACATTCAGGAAGGAGGGCAGCCACGAAGCGCTTTCTCAACTCCAGCAGGAATTTCAGGATCACGCTGGTCGGGATCCGGCACACTTCAAAAAGTGGTCTGCGGACACCACTGCCTGCCTCACCAAAAGCGGCGTCCTGCCTGAATTAGCATATGGCTACGGAAGAGAGAATTACGATCAACTGAAGAGTCAAGATGGCTCAATGTATGCATCTTCGATTCGTGAACATGGCTTGGAGGCAAGCGACAAGACTTTGGCTGAGGCAAAGGCTCCGCATGGCCGTAAGCTTGGCGACGAGAAATTCAAGAATCTGATGATGCACACACTGGCCGGCAGGATCGAAAATGGGAGTCCACTCGATAGCGACCCAACTCATGGAGCGTGGGGTGGTTTGGACGTGTTTGGCTTGAATGAGCGCCATGTGAACAAAGAAGATCTCGATGACAGAGTCAGAGCTGCTCAAAAAGGAATGAGGGCTGAAGCCGGTCTGAAGGGACCGCTGGCACATCTGTACGACAAAGGACACGGCGGGCAAAGTCTCTATGATCGAATCAGGGATGAAAACGGCAACATCAGATCCGGTGCCATCGATAAAGAGCTGCAACGCACAGATCTGAGTCGGGAGGACCGCCGGACCCTCGATTATTTGAAGGACCAGAAGTCAAACAATTTAGAAGTCGGCAACTCCTGGAATCATGATCTGGAGAAGACTGATCTATGGAAGCTGGCAATCGCACAAGAACCGACGCACAAAGATGAGATGGAGCATTTCTTCCAGAAGGGTAAGACAACAGCCGGGGCTTCCGAGCCATTCTCAGAGCCGGCGCCGTTCCACAGGCATGGTGCAGAAGCCGGACCCGGGACACTTGGACAGGGTAAAGGACTGGCGCTCTCCAGCGAGCCCAGTCTGTACGATCGACTGAAAGCGCCGGATGGCTCGATACGTGCCGGCGCAATTGAGAATGAGTTGGCCAAGAAAGATCTGAGCGACCACGATCGTGAAGCACTCGAGTATCTGAATTCACAAAGATCATTCATGTCCAGATTCTCGCCCATCGGCTCGGGCGCCGATCTTTCAGAAGCGCAGTTGAGAGCGCTTGCCAAAGATAATGGTCTCAGCGACACGTATCTGAAGAGTCATGGATTTGGACATGAAAGTGAATTGAAGAATCTATTTGCCAAAGATGCGGCCGGCCATAGCTTATACGAACGAATCAGAGACGTTGACGGCAACATCCGCCCCGGCGCCATCAATGATGAACTGAGCCGATTCAATGTCAATGAAAAGAACCGTAAGACACTGGAGTATTTGAAATCACAAGAGACATTCTGGGAAAAGATCAACTTCCTCGGCAACGATCTGGACAAGACTCAAGTGAAAAGGTTGGCTAAAGATGCCGGGCTGACGGACGAGTACTTAAGAGCGCATGGACTAAACTTTTAATCCCGACGATACCATAATCATTGATTCGACCGTTGTTCGGTCGCTTGCAATTAACAATACGATCCATCCCTGGTCCGTATGGAAATTTCGCCGCCAAAAATTTCTTCGGTGCCCGTCGCGGTTTGCACCAGAAGAGCACCACTTTCAGTGATATCGATGGCGGTGCCGCGGAACTCTTTGCTCGTGCCGCTGGCAACTATTTCCTGACCGAGCGTCACGGAGTATGCCCGCCATTCATCGAGGATGGCTTTCACATCTCCCTGCATCATGCGATTGTACGCATCTTCCATCTGAAGGCAGATCTCGGCCGCTAAAGCATTGGTATCGCATGCGGTGCCAGCGGCTTGATCGAGCCAGATGATCCTGTGTGCGAGTTCCTCAGGAATCAGAGCGGCATCGAATGAAATATTTATTCCGATTCCAATTACTATCGCCGATCGGTCGCTGTTCATCTGCATCTCGGCCAGAATTCCGCCCAGCTTTTTGCCTTGATAGACAAGATCATTCACCCACTTCAAACCGATTCGGACGCCAGTTGTCGCTAAGATCGCTTTTGCGCAAGCCACCCCGACAGCTAGAGTAATCGCCGGAATCTCGGCGGCAGGTTTTTCCGGACGCAGCAACAGGCTCATGTAGAGCCCGGAGTCGGGAGGGGAGATCCACTGGCGACCCTGGCGTCCGCGACCTTGGCTTTGCGCACGCGCAAAAACCACGGTGCCTTCCTTCGCCCCATCTTTTGCCAGGGCAAGCAAGCGGGCGTTTGTCGAATCAATGGAATCCCATAACTCGTTATTTGAAGAACGTCCTGATATCGACGTTTTCAACAGCGATTCGAATGCCTCTAGGTTGAGCATAGAACTAAATTTGTTGCTGCCGATCCGCTTCAGACGATTAGTTGTTCAGGGCCAGCTCGGTATCGATCTGCTTCGGCCCTGAAAGCAATTTGTGAATCGGGCATTTGTCTGCAATCGATCGCAGCGCCGTGACTTGCTCGTCGTTCAAATCGCCTTTGACTTTGACATCGCGGAGAATTCGTGGAATCGTGCGTGAGCCATTCTCGGGATCGGGAACCTTCTCTTCACGGAGCGTTACCACCACTTCCTCAATCGGCCAACCCTTTCGCTCGGCATACATCTTGACGGTCATGGACGTGCAGGCGCCCAGAGCTGCCAGCAAAAGCTCATGCGGTGTCGGACCTTCCTCCTGGCCGCCCTCGGATTGGGGAACGTCGGCAAGAAATGAATGAGACTTCGCTTTGATCTCCTGTCTATAGTGTGTGTTGTTCTTAACGACTACTTCCGCTACTTCCGTCATTTGAGCCTCCACTGATGCAAATAACACTAATTGATCGTATTATCTTTTGTCCGGCAAAGCATCGATGTTTAAGCTGTGAAAACGAAAAGCCATGTTGACCCCTAGAGAAGTATTTTGTTTGGAAAGCGAACGGTTGCTGCTGCGCGACTGGAAAAACTCAGATTGGCAGGCTGCATTCGAGTACGCAAGCGACCCCGAGGTCAGCAAATACATGAATTGGGGCCCGAATACCGAACGCGAGACGAAGGCTTTCATCACCAGCGCCATTATGTCGATCTCAGAAAAACCGCGCCTTACCTACGAGCTGGCCGTCGTGCTCAAAGAGGAAGGAAAGATTATTGGCGGGACGGGGATGCGCCTGAAGCCGGAGGAATCAAAAGCGATGATCGGCTACGTCTTCAATCGTTCGTATTGGGGCAAGGGGCTTGCAACCGAAGCGGCGCAGCGCCTGGTTCGTTTCGGCTTCGAGGAGCTCAACCTGCACCGCATATTCGCGACCTGCGATGCGGAGAATCTTGGTTCGGCAAACGTTTTGCAGAAGTGCGGCATGCGGCGCGAAGCTCACTTCGTCGAAGATATGATGATCAAGGGACGCTGGCGCGACACTTATCTGTTCGCGATCTTGCAGCGCGAATGGTTGGCGCGAAGCGGAGCTTCGACAAGCTGAAACTCCGTATCTTAGCCGGAGTTACCAGTCAGATGAAGAGGGCGAGAAATCTAAGAGATCCGGATCCTTGGGTTTGGCCGCCCGCTTCGCTTTGTTGGACGAAGCCCTGATCAGGTGCGGATCGAAGGGATTGAAATTATCGATGTCGAACTCGGTCAATCCAAGGGCCTCAAGCATCGGAGAAGGTGAACGGTTGCCGGCGGACTCGGGCGCCGCACCAGATGTGGTGGCATCACCGGAGGCGAGCACCATTGATCCTGAATGCACCGTTTCTTCATCGAGGACGATAGGGTCCGAGTTGGCACGCACTTCCACGAACAACATGGGTGCTGCTCCCGACAGCAAGCTGCCGTTCCAATCCTCATCATAGTCGCCGACGACCATGGCATCGGGTTCGTTAGGCGCGATTCCACACTTGCCGCATGTACACTGAGCGACCGGCTGCTCAATCAGAGCTAAATCGTCAATTGCTTCCTTGAGCACCAGCGAGTAGACGTTGTCGGCTTTGGGCTGACTCGCCGGCGCACTCTCAACCGGCTCAGATTGCTGGTTTTGCCTTGATTGCTTGCTCGGCGGCTTTTTGTTTCCGGAGCCGCTTGCTCCGCTGGACTGGGTATTTTTTGACATGGAATGCGAGCCTGTAGATATACCAGGCTCATCCTATGAGCCCTTTGTGACCAATTGGTATCCCTGAGGCCTGATTGCTTCGTAGTCCTACGAAGGCTGTCACACAGATGTTATGTCGAAGGGGTTATCGTAAAAGTATAGATATTGATGGCCCGGTATAACCGATTGAAGGGGCAGATACTTTTGGGGGGAACGGCATGAGCGACCAGGCATACGCGCTAAAAACGGCGGAGACGAAGGGAAAGAACAATCAGCCTGATTTGATCAGTGAGTTCATGGCTCAGCATAAAAAGAGCGCCGCGCGGGGAAACGACGACATCAAGGCGTGCCAGGATGCGATGGGCAACGATCGTTTGACCATCGACATGTTGACCGGCAAGAAGCCCGCTAGTAAAGAACAGCTTGTCGCGGCGCTCCAGAAGGACATCGAGCAGGACCGCCAGGCGGCTGGTCATGGCAAAGTTCAAGGCGACGATCAGAAGAACATTGCCAGAGACAATAAAGTTGTCGATGCCGATCAAAAAATGCTTAATTCCGGATTGCGCTTGAGCGAAGCCCAGCGACAGGCACTACTGGAAAGCATCCGCACTCACCAGCTCGACTCGCGATTCAGCCAGGCCGACATCGGCCACGAAAAATCTTATATAGTGCACGATCAGGCTCTGATTCGGGCGCTCAAATCCGGTCACGGCATTGAAGAGGCTAAAAAAGCAGTACTTGCCGACCGCAGACGGGATTTGAAAAACGAGCCGACGTATATCGCTAACGACCGAGCCATGAAGGCGGCAAATGACAAAGTACTGAAATTGTTCGGCAATGTGCATTTTGAATCGACATAAAATGGTATCTTCGTCGAGTGTTTAAAGACATTCGATGGTTATGACCGACAAACAGGACAATGGCCCCGATCAGGCGGCAATCGAAGCAGTAGCAGGCTACTTGAGCAAGGCATCGCGAGTGGCAGTGCTGACCGGCGCCGGCATATCGAAGGAAAGCGGTATCCCGACATTCCGCGACGCTCAAACCGGACTCTGGGCGAATTTCAATCCAGAGGAGCTCGCTACGCCGCAGGGCTTCATGAAAGACCCGCCTATGGTCTGGCAGTGGTATGACTATCGCCGCAAGCTTCTCATGGACGCCCAGCCGAATCCCGGTCACTGTGCCCTGGTCGACCTGGAGAATGTCGTGCCCAAGCTAACGGTGATTACGCAAAACATAGACGGACTGCACCAGAAAGCCGGCTCTAAGGATGTTGTCGAACTTCATGGCAGCATCATCAGCTTCTTCTGCTTTGACAAACGGCATCCGGCGGTCGATGTGCCCTTCGAGCTCAAGGAGCCGCCGAAGTGCACTGTGTGCGGATCGATGATTCGCCCTGGCGTCGTGTGGTTCGGTGAGGCTTTGCCTCATGAGGCGCTCGAGCGAGCTATAAAGGAATGCGAGTCCAGCGATGTCGTGCTGGTCGTCGGCACATCAGGACTGGTTCAGCCTGCGGCATCTCTTCCGATCATGGCTTTGCGCAGGAACGCCAAAGTCGTCGATGTGAACCCGGAGGCGACTGCAATTTCAGACCTTGCTCATGTCTTTCTCAAAGCTCCGTCCGGCAGCGTGCTACCGCAAGTGG
Source organism: Pseudomonadota bacterium (assembly GCA_021324135.1). Taxonomy (GTDB): domain Bacteria; phylum Cyanobacteriota; class Vampirovibrionia; order Obscuribacterales; family Obscuribacteraceae; genus JAJPJO01. The sequence goes on along the minus strand of JAJPJO010000132.1, from coordinate 4,011 downwards.
TGTCAGCGCTGCAGCGCTTAAAAGCGAAAACATCATAAACGCCAGCCGGCTATCCTCTATATATTGACACGATCTCCAACAGGCTCTGAAGCGCATTTCAGATCCTCAAAAGCGTTGCTGACATGCATCCGAGATCGCCTGCGAATCAGGCGTTGCAAGCCAGGCTATATAAATGTATATGCAAGAGCAGTGCTTGCAAGCGTTGGGCCGGGATGTTACCTTCAATGCAATCTGTTATTCAGAGCAGCAAAACTTAAAAGACCTCCGCGTTCAGCAACACAGGGATTGCAGCATGAGCGGCAATCTGGTGGGGGAAGTGTGGTGCAAGACCACCGCTGTCCCGCAACTGTAATCTGCGACTGCCGCGTTAGCGGCCCGGTTCTGCAGAAAGCCAGGCTACCCACCTGAGCGCAACAGGTACTAACCTCTTCGAGGAGTAAGAGGGCACCTGATCAGCAAAGTCATTCCTTTGTTGCTTCATTGTCCTCTTGGTCGCGAAGGCCGGGGGACTTTATTGTCGCTCATATCCAAAGAATCCAGGAGGAACGCGATGAGCATGGTAACTACCACACAAGAGCCGAGCAATGTGGTTTTGAACGCCGGAACGCCGGCACCGAGGGCGGTGCAAGAGTCCGGGCACGAGCCGGCTGATCGCTACTCCAAATATAAGGTATTGAGGCGCAATGGCAATGTGGCGCCATTCGAGCCATCGAAAATCCATGTGGCGATGACCAAGGCGTTTCTTGCTGCAGAGGGAGCCGGCGGCGAAGAGAGCTCGAAGATCAGGGATGTGGTCAATAAGTTGGCTGCTCAAGTGGTTGAAACCTTACTGCTGCGCCTGCCTGATGGTGGCGTTTTTCACATCGAGCACATCCAGGACCAGGTCGAAATTGCATTAATGCGTGCCGGCGAGCACGAGGTAGCGCGCGGCTATGTCTTGTATCGCGAAAAGCGGGCCAGGCAGCGAGCCAGCGAAGGACCGGCTGAGAAGCCGGTTTTGCAGATGAACGTCACCGCATCTGATGGCACGAAGCGCCTGCTCGATCGCGGTCATCTCTTGCAGGTCGTGCAGATGGCATGCACCGGACTTGGCGAGGCGGTGTCAGCCGAGCGCATTTGTGATTCGGCAATCGAGACTTTGTACGATGGTGTTCAAGAAAGCGAGGTGTGGAAAGCATTGATCTTCGCTGCCCGCGCCTTGATCGAGAAAGAGCCCGGCTACGCCTACGTCTCGGCACGTCTCCTGTTGCATGATGTGCGCAGGGAAGTGCTGGGTGAGGAAGTCGTTCAAGATGAAATGCAGGAGCGTTATGCCGAGTATTTCAAAGCCTATGTTCAAAAAGGGATAGCAGCGGGTCTTCTGGATGAACGCATGCGCGAATTCGATCTCGACAAAATCGGTCGTGCTCTGATTGCCGATCGTGATTTGAAATTCCAGTATCTTGGTTTGCAGACACTTTACGATCGCTACCTTCTGCATGTCGACGGCAAGCGAATCGAGCTGCCGCAGGCATTCTGGATGCGCATTGCCATGGGTCTGTCACTGAACGAAGTGGAGCGCGAAAACAAAGCCATCGAGTTCTATCAATTATTGTCCAGCTTCGATTTCGTCTCATCCACGCCGACATTATTCAATTCCGGAACCAGACGTCCTCAATTGTCATCGTGCTTCCTTACCACTGTTGGTGACGATCTTAGCGGCATATATGACGCCATTCGGGAAAACGCGCTTCTTTCAAAATACAGCGGTGGTCTCGGCAACGACTGGACACCTGTCCGCGCGCTGGGCGCATACATAAAAGGCACGAACGGCAAGAGTCAGGGTGTAGTTCCTTTCCTTAAGGTGGTGAACGACACTGCAGTCGCCGTCAATCAGGGCGGCAAGAGAAAGGGAGCCGTGTGTTGTTATCTCGAGACGTGGCATCTCGACATTGAAGAATTTCTCGAGTTGCGCAAGAACACAGGCGATGATCGCCGCCGCACTCATGATATGAACTCTGCCAATTGGATTCCCGATCTGTTCATGCAGCGCGTCATGGAAGATGGGCAGTGGACTCTGTTCAGTCCTGATGAAGTAGCGGATTTGCACGATCTCTATGGACCTGAATTCAAACGCGCTTACGAACGCTATGAAGCCATGACCGAAACTGGGCAGATCAAGCTCTACAAGCGCATCTCTGCCGTAGCGCTCTGGCGCAAGATGCTGAGCATGTTGTTCGAAACGGGGCACCCATGGATCACCTTCAAAGACACATGCAATTTGCGCAGCCCTCAGCAGCACAAAGGCGTTGTCCATAGCTCGAACCTTTGTACCGAGATTACACTCAATACCTCCGACTCTGAAACCGCTGTCTGCAACCTGGGCTCCGTCAACCTGGTCGCCCATCTAAAAGACGGCAAGCTCGATCTGGAGAAGTTGCAAAAAACTTGCCGCATTGCAATGCGCATGCTTGATAACGTCATAGACATCAACTACTACAGCGTCGGCAAAGCCAGGAATTCCAATTTGCGCCATCGCCCGGTCGGACTCGGTATCATGGGCTATCAGGACGCGCTCTTGTCCATGAAGATTCCCTATGCCTCGCGCGAATCGGTTGAATTTGCAGACAGGGCACAAGAAGCGGTGAGCTACTATGCCATTCTGGCGAGCAGTGAGTTAGCTAAGGAACGCGGCACATACTCAACATTCAAAGGCTCGTTGTGGGATCGCGGCATTCTTCCGCACGACAGCATCGAGCTGGTCGAGAAAGCCAGGCGCGAAACGATGTCGTCCGGGGCGACTTCTGTCAAAGGTTCCTCTGCCACAGGTAAGTACGTGGTTGAAATGGACAGAGGAACGACTCTGGATTGGCAGTACGTGCGCGACCATATTGCCAAGCATGGCATGAGAAACAGTAATTGCCTGGCCATCGCGCCGACTGCCACCATAGCTAATATCGCCGGTGTCAGCCCATCAATCGAGCCGACCTTCCAGAACCTCTACGTCAAATCAAATCTGTCGGGTGAGTTCACCGTTTTGAACGCGTATCTTGTCGAGGATTTGAAGTCCCGCGGACTTTGGGATGAAGTGATGATTCACGATCTCAAATATTTTGATGGCAGCGTCATGGCTATCGAACGAATTCCGCAAGATTTGAAAGCACTTTACGCTACAGCATTCGAGATTGATCCGCGCTGGTTGGTGGAGTGCGCAGCGAGAAGGCAGAAGTGGATCGATCAAGCCCAGAGCCTCAATCTGTACATGAACGAGCCGAGCGGCCGGAAGCTGGATGAGCTCTACAAGATGGCATGGCGTAAAGGGCTGAAAACGACGTATTATTTGCGCAGCATCAGCGCCACTTATGCTGAGAAATCGACCATCCACGACGGCGCACTGAATGCGGTGCAACAAAATCGCGCTGCGGCTGAGCCGGAATCTCTTCTCGCCGCGGAGCCGGACTCTCTTCTCGTCGCCGGACCTGTTTGTGATCCAAACGATACGGAGTGTGAGGCGTGTCAGTAAGACATGCTGTGCCAAGCTTGGATTTGATACGCGCCAAAAGCAATTGTTACTGATCAACTTAGACCATATGGAGAACTGATGATGCTTAGTTTCGATGACTACCAGAATGAGCAGAAAGAAGAAGCGGTCCTCGACTGTCGTCCGCCGGCTGTCGCCCGTCCGGCGGTTAGCGAGCCACAGGAGACAGTCGATAAAGTGACACTCTTCCCTCACGACTCCGCACCGACGGATGGTGGCGCATCCGGTGATGGTGGCACATTTGGTGTTAGCGCCGTATCCGGCACCGACGTTTCGAACGGCAGCGACAGCGGCCCTGGGGTCACCGGCGTCGAGGATATCCACTTCAATGCCGGACGAGTAACGGTGGACGACAAGCGAATCATCAATTGCCGTGCCGATCTCAATCAGCTGGTGCCGTTCAAGTATGAATGGGCCTGGCAGAAATATCTCGATGCTTGCGCCAATCACTGGATGCCCCAGGAGATCTCAATGAGCCGTGATATCGCCCT
>JAJPJO010000014.1 GCA_021324135.1 Pseudomonadota bacterium | reverse complement strand
TTAGAACGCACCCGCAGCCAATTTCTACCTGCAACATCGATAACGACAAAGTACGCGATTTGCACGATTTCGGATACGACACAGCGCTTGATCTTATTTCCGCCCTTTTCATGCCATCATGGAACTACGACCTCCGTCCGAGGCGACCAAATGAAAATTACAGTCGGAATCCTTTTCTCTCTTGTTGTTCTCTCCCTTTCTTCATCAGCCTATGCCGGCGATTCAACAACTAGTGCGCGCCCACACATCGAAGGCTCTGATTCAAAACTATTGAAAACGCCTGACTCGGCGCCGGAAGAAAAAGCAGTGATAATCGGTAAAATCAAGTGGGCAGTCTACGATACTGCTACAACACGACTTCTATCAAATGGTGTGCGTGAGAAGACCTTGCAGATAAGCAACGTCAAAATCAGATGCAACAAAACCATGTATGACAAGGAGATTGAATTGGGAGATCACTTCATCTTCGCTTTAGCGGACAGCGTTGGGCGTAAGCGCCCGGTAACAAAATTGTCGGATGGGCGGCAAATCGACGAAGACGGGTATGTGTTAACCCAAGACCACACCAACGGACCGAGTGATCCAAAAATCGACCGCAGCGGGTTTGGATTAACTGGGGGACGCGACGACATGGAAACATTTTCCTGGGACTGGTTTGTGATAGATCGGCCAGGCCATGCCACCAAGCTGCAGGAATCAGGCGAACTATCTTTCGACACAAAGAAAACTCCAAATGGAACGGAGATCAATCACATGGTATTTCTGACAGACGTCTCCATTCGGGTCTCTCGCCTTACTGACGCAGATCCTCTCAACCCGGCGTGGAGAATAAAGATTTTCAAGGGATCAACTATATCCTGGCCGGCGCTGATCGATGGGAAAGTACAAGCACTGTCAAAATAAAAACTGCAGGAGGAGCAACAGCTCTATGTCCGCAACAGAGACTTGTCTCTCCAAATTGAGTGTCTCGAAAAGTCGATTATGTATTATCCGCATGTCTATAGTAGGTATCGACGATGCGCGGTGACCGCACCCACTGTCGACTATGTGCTCGAATTCAAAGTCGTGACTAAGATGCTCGTCTAAATTTTCTAAAGTAATGTCAGCCACGTCTTTCCTTGGCTATAATCTGGCTTCAGACCTCTCACCTGTTTCGTTCTACAATCTTGATATGATAAAGCGCTCAAGATACAAATTTTTTTGCTTGAGCACCGCTCTGTCAATTTTCTTCTTGAGTAGTGCCACTACGAGCGATGCCAATACAACCAAGGCAATACGAATGCAGCCGTTAAAGCCAGAGTCATCCATGCCTTTATGGTTCTACGCACACCAACGCGACTACCGATTTCCCATTCCTACTGATTTCGAATTTGCTTACATAGATAAGAGCGGCGCGGTTGTGATCACTGGTCCATTTCGAACTGCTCGGCCGTTTATCAACGGGCGCGCAGAAGTCGAGATCTCTACGTATGAGCTCGACAATGGTCGCTGGATGATACCGAGCGCATACGCAGAAAGTGACTATCGCGTGCTCATTGACAAAGCCGGAAAAATCTTAGAAAAATGTCCATCCGATAAAGCTTCATCTAAACTTGGGCGACCGCCGCAAGAACGAGACCATCAGCTTAAGGGCCAAAAAGGTTCGAATGTTGACGAACTATTGCCTCGGTGCGCAGACGAGGGCGGTGAATGGGGGTATACGGATCAAGCAGGGCGGTTTGTTATTCAACCTCAATTCGACGCAGCCTATGCTTTCAGTGAAGGATTAGCCAAGGTTAGAAAGTATGATGCTCGTGGAGACAACAAAAACATAGCCTACATAAACGCACAGGGAATGACTGTCATTCCATTCAATTTTGAGGATGGAGATGACTTCTCCAATGGCTTAGCAGCGGTTTGCAGCCATGGCAAATGGGGGTTCATAGATAAGTCCGGCAAAACGGTTATCCCCTTCCAATACGAATCGGCACGCTCATTTTCAGAAGGTTTAGCGCCTGTTATCGATCCATCCGGATCAGGTTTTATCGATCAAAGCGCCAAGATCGTGATTCCCTTCAAATTCGCTGATGCCCTGCCTTTTAAAGGTGGATTAGCGCCCGCCACCGAGGACGGTATCAATTGGGGCTATATAGACAAATCCGGTCAGTTTGTGATCCGTCCAGTTTTTAAGCAGGCATTCCAATTCACTGATGATAGAGCTTTAGTTATGATGAAACCCAGACAAACTGTCGAGCTCACCAAAAAAGAGCGTGAATTCTTCTATGCGACCGGTGAAGTAGCAATGAATCTTATCGAGGTAGAAACGGCGCGAGAGTACTTCAAGCAGCTGGCCTCAATGACAATAAATGACGAGCTGCAAAACAAGGCCCGAATCGCACTAGAGTGTAGGTTGCCACCTCATACAATATCGGATGATGCTTGCCGGCTTTACAGGAATGCAATACACAACCACCCCCTGCTGGTAGAGTCGCTCATACAGGAGTGTATAGAGAAATATCCTGATTTTGACTGGCCTCGCTCCGGCTACGGATACAGTCTATTTCATGATGGAAAGCTCGATGAGGCCGAGCGTGTTCTTAAGGATGTACTGGAGAAAAATCCGAAATTCGCTCGCGCTTATATTCGGCTTGCAGATGTGATGAGAACCAAAGGGGATATCGGAAAAGCAGATGAGCTTATCGAGCAAGCTAGAGCGCTGAATCCTTATGACGAACTTTTGGCACCGAAGCACTGAGCTGCAGAGCCCCGGCATCAATCCCACCAGAAATTCACAAGATGGGTCTTCTTAAGATGAGCTGCGAAACCTCGCATTCGCACTGCATTGCTTACATAATCCTGGGAAAGCTCAAGTGTGCCCGCACAGAACATCCATAACTCTGTGCACAATGGGCTTAGGTCCTCAGGTAAATGTTGCAACCGAAAGGTCACTCCATCACGCTGAGCCGCGACGACTTTCAGACCGTAAAGACGATCGAACTTCTTGAGCTTGTCGATGACCATGAAGTTGTATACCGACGCATTCACGCCCTCCGACTTCATCAAGCTTACAAAGTCAAATTGATCAAGCCTCTTCGCCAGAATAGCTCTCGATATATGTCTATGCGATTTAAAAGCTGCTGGCCTAGTCACTTCCCATTGAGTTTCCGACAGCTTCTTTACCGAGGCTCCGCCAGGTATGCGAAGCGTTGCGCTGGCGAATGCCATAGGTTTTTGCGGATCAAACTTCTTGGGATCGAACTCTACAACTTGATGGTAAGCAGGCTCAGGCACGAATCCGGTTGACTCGCCAGCCTTAACCCGTTCGAACCACTCATTCTGGTCGCGAAGTTTCTCTGTGACCATAAGCGAATCGACGCCAAAGAATGAGTATCCAAGCGGCTCGCAGTACTGTTGCATTTTTTCAATCGAGATATCCTTGGAACGCAATTCGAACATCAAGACATCTGTCGGTCTAAATCCCGCTTCTAACTTAGTGTTTGCGTAGCTTTTTTGGAAATACTTCTCCAAAGCTTCCGGACTACGAGCTGCATCTTCAGGCACAGAAAATAGAACAGCACCCTTCTGCTTGCTCTTAGCCAGCGCCTGCATGGCATAGGCTTGGTATTTGTTCGCAATCTTCGCTTCTTCCGTCTGTTGTCTTTGCATTATTTCGGGCATCGCTTGAGGCTGCTCAGTCAAGAACGCCGCTTGCGAATCTATTAACGGAGCTAGTTCTGGATATTGCTTTCCAATCGCTCTCAACTTTTCAACATCGTCTAGTGAATAGCCATTGAGCTCAGCTAAAGTGGGGCCAGAAAGTCCTCGAGTTGGATCAAGTACAGTTCTAGTAAAGCTTGAGCCTGCTGCTTTTTTGACATTTGCAACTAAGGCCGAATCGAAACCCAATTCATCTACGATCTTCTGTTCTGCGGAGGAAAGGGCAGACTCCGATTCGGGATTCTTCATTACTTCGTCTCCGATTGCCCGAACGAAAGATCCGGTGCAAAGAATCATGGTCAGGGACAGCAGAACTGCAGATGTTATGCGTTTTGTTTTCTTAGCCAGAATGTGATTGCTCATTCAAGGACTTTCTATGCAGGCCATGCTTATTTTAGCAAACGCTGTGCCTTTAAAATTAGCCGAAGCCGCCTATACGTTCAGAAAATGCACTTTCCGTCAGCGCATTCGGATTAGTTCGGTAAGGGAGGTTATGTTGCTGCGCAACAATAATGGTCCGGGAACTCAGTACAGGTAAGAGTTTGCCGGATCAATTTTTCTGACCGATTTTGTGCCATGATAGGAAAGAACAAGCGAACAAAGGCTGGAATTGATGCCGGCTTCGTCAGAATCAAACCTTCAAGAAGCTGCTCGCAAGCGGCTCCGCCGCGTCCAACTTATCATGGCTCTAATCAATGTCGCCCTCTTCGTGCCTTGTCTATTCATTCTCCCAGACAAAGCCAAGGCTTTGAGGGTCCTTGTTCTCCTCCTCGTCTTTGGCTTTTCAACGTTGGAAGCTGTTTCGATAAGCCTAAAAGATCCATTCCTTGTCACCTGGTCTCGTCTACGCAAACGGCTACCAACCTTTGCCAGGCTCTTCGCGCCGCTTTTTGCCTCATTCTTCGTTGTCGCAGCCTGGCAAGACGAATTTTGGAAGATCATGCTCACCTTTGGAGTATCTCTTTTCTTTCTGTGCGAGCTCCTGCCTTCAGTTGCAGTCAAAGCCGCCAGATTGCACGGATCGCCTAATAGCCTCATCAGAAACCTCGGTCCATTTCTTCTCACAGTCGCTTTGCCTGTCCTCATGCTCATTGGCTTCGGACCGAAGTTGCCAACCGAGGCGATAAAGACCATCTCTAGTACTTGCACTGTTTTCTACTTGCATACTACACAAATAGCGCCCTGTCTCAAGCATGGTCCGAATCGATGGAAACAACTCTTACCTTGCCTAAGCAGGCACTTCCTTTATTGCACTGCACCTGGAATCTTACTCTCCATTTTTACGAACACATCATTCATTATCATGGGCCCTCAATTGTTGCTCCTTCTCTTATTCGGCGGCTTCACCCATTTCTTCGTGCCGGCAGTTGTATATCGCACCATGGCTCGGTATAAACAAGGTTGATGCGGATTGGTGTATTAGGCTATACGCACGAAGGTCTGCCGTAAAAACAACTTGACACTACCCGTGATGGCGCGGGAAGAAAAGGAAAAGCTCGCGTCGAAACTGGTGATGGTGGCGAAGACTTTGTCAACGACTCAATCGAAGAGGAGGAGCCACCTTATTCTGGTCCAGCACGCGCCGCATTCGTTGCATATCAATAAAGAATGTTTTTCAATAAGAAGGGCCACAGCGGTCTGATTCTTGCTACCGAAAGAGCAGCATTGCTTTCGCTTGATTGCTCATCTCTAGGTTCTCCCTTTAGTTTTACCTGCCTGCTTTGACATAATGTGATTTCTCGCTTGAGGAATTGAAATTGAAAGGTTGCTGCATCATGACCTGGAAGTCGGCAAAAGGCCTGGATGGAAAAGTTCCATGCCACGATCCGGCGCAGGCAGACGCAATTCTAAAGCACTTTGGTTACGTAAAACCCAAAGGACGCCAAAAAAGCCATTGGCCTTGCTACAGGGGTTTTCAAGAATACTCAGTCGCAATCGGCGCTTACGGAGACGCAATTTTCATACACGATCGCGTCATATATGAATTCTTTCCACAGCAACGAGTTTACGGGCTAGATCCCTCGAGCGATATTCATCCGTATTTGCGGGCCGCATTATACCTATTCCCTAAAGGAAAGCTACTGGCAATGGCGGTTATCAACCCTGTGTTATTTGCCGGCTACGCTTACTTCGAACGCGGAAAGCTACTCCGACAATATGTTGCTGATGCCAATTACGATCTGATTTCCGAATTTGGCGAACTCCAGCCAGAGGAACAGCCCGCTTTTGACAGATCGAAAATCATCGACGGAAAGCGCATTTTCTATGATGAGGTAGCGGGGAAAACGGAAGAGTTCGATGCTGGATCTTACGGAAATACGCTTGCCGA